>SPCK01000426.1 GCA_004525355.1 Spirochaetales bacterium | reverse complement strand
TGGCAGATCATTTCAAGCTGACCGCCCCGCACATCGTCGCCGCGGCGAAAAGGCTGGGTTGACGGGAATGGTATGAAGGGATACGAAGGGACAATGGGTCCTGAATTCCACTTCGTGATTCTCGTGCCCGACATTCCGGGACAGAAAGGAGCAGATCATGAAATTAGCCATAGCATCAGACCTTTCCGGCTTTCCCCTCGCGCGGGAGATCGTCAAGCATATCAAGGAGAATCATCCGGAAATTGAACTGATTGACTTCGGCATAGAAAGCACCGAGGCGCCGCAGCCGTATTTCGTCCAGGCGCCCAAGGTCGCCGCGGCTATCCAGAAGGGGAAGGCCGACAAGGGTATCCTCATCTGTGGCACAGGCCAGGGCATGGCCATCGTCGCCAACAAGCACAAGGGCGTCTACGCCTGCGTGGTCGACGACCTGTTCTCCGGCGAACGCGCCAAGATCGTCAACAACGCCAACGTGATCACCATGGGCGGCTGGATCACCGCGCCCTTCCTGGGCACGCAAATCGTGGACTCGTGGCTGTCCGTCGCATTCACGCAGAAAATGGAATTCAAGAAGGACTTCCTGACCAACGCCTTCAACAAGGTCGTCGAGCTGGAAGCCGAGCACTTTAAATAAAGGATTGGGGAGGGGGAGCACCCGAGCAATCTCGCGATCCCCCTGCCTGCAGCCTCCTTAAGGCGAACCGTGCGGGACACTTCGCGCCCTGCGCGGGCTGCAAGCCCCCCCCTGTTGAGATCGGCGGCCGAACCGCCGGGAGGCATGCAACATGAACGACAACGAGAGACTGATAGCCAGGCTGGTCACCAAGGCGCGCGCCGCACAGGCCGTGGCAGCGGGCTGGGACCAGGCGCGGGTCGACGAAGTGTGTGTGGCGGTCGGTTGGGCCGTCTACAACGACGAGAATATCGCCGCCCTCGCGGCCAGCGCGGTCGAGGAGACCGGCATGGGCGTCGTCGCCGACAAGATCGTCAAGCACAAGAACAAGGTGCTCGGAGTGCTCAAGGATATCCGCGGTGTCAGGAGCGTCGGTCTCATCGATGTGGACGAGCAGCGCGGCCTGCGCAAGTACGCCAAGCCCGTCGGTGTCGTGGGTGCGCTCGCGCCGGTTACCAACCCGACCGCCACGCCGTCGTCCAACGGCCTGTCCATCCTCAAGGGCCGCAACGCGGTCATCTTCGCGCCACATCCCAAGGCCAAGAACTCGAGTGCCATGGCCATCGGCTTCATGCGCGCCGCGCTCAAAAAGGTCGGTGCGCCCGAGGACCTCGTCCAGATGATCGAGGAGCCCAGCGTCGAGCTGACGCAGGAACTGATGCGGCAGGTCGATCTCATCGTAGCCACGGGCGGCGGAGCCATGGTCAAGGCTGCCTATTCTTCAGGTAGGCCTGCCTACGGCGTGGGTCCCGGCAACGCGGTCCAGCTGCTGGCCGAAGATGCAGATGCCTCCGACGCGGCGGCCAAGATCGCGGTCAGCAAGGCTTTCGATAACGCGACCAGCTGCTCCAGCGAAAATTCCGTGGTAGCCCATGACGCCGTTTATTCGGGTTTCGTCAACGCGATGAAAGCCAAGGGCGGACACCTGTGTTCTGATGAGGAAAAGGCCAAGCTACGCTCCTGGATCTGGATCGTCGGCAAGGACGGTCACGAAGGCCTTAATCCCAGGATCATAGCCAAGAGCGCCGTGGTAATCGCAGAGGGAGCCGGTTTCCAGGTTCCCGCCGGTACCACGTTCCTGATGGTCGAGGCGGACGGAACACCCGACGCGGAGAAGTTCGCGCAGGAGAAGATTTCTCCCGTGTTGAGCCTATGGCACTGTCCGTCGTTCGAGGCTGGGCTCGGCCTGGTCGTCGGCATAACCGACGCATGTGGTACGGGACACTCGTCGGGAATTTTTACGTCGAATCCGGAATACATCGATCGGATGGGGCTGACCATGCGATCGAGCCGAATCATGGTACGGCAGGGTATGGCCTCGGGCAACGGCGGCACCTTTGCCAACGGTATGCCATCCACGGTAACGCTTGGCTGTGGCACCTGGGGCGGAAATATAACCAGCGAGAACATCCACTGGAAACACTTTGTCAATATCACCTGGATGTCGCTCCCCCTGGTCATGAACAGGCCCAGTGACGAGGATATCTTCAGGGAGCATTGGGAGCGGTATGGCAAATAGTAATCGGAATGCAGAAGCACGCTAGCAGAATAAACGTCTTGCATTCTGGAGTCTTGTTCTCACGGAAGGCATACGACATGAAGTTGTTCGAATATCAAGCCAAGGACGCTTTCGAGGCAGAAGGAATACCCGTTCCGGTGCGTCGATTGTGCCAGAGTGCCGACGAGGTCGCCAAGGTAACGACGAGCCTGGGAGTTCCCTGCGTCGTCAAGAGCCAGGTGCTCAGCGGCGGGCGCGGCAAGGCGGGGCTCGTCCGCGTAGTCCATTCCGTTGCCGAGGCCAGCTCGTACTCTGCCGAGCTCCTGAGCGGTCCGCA
>SPCK01000342.1 GCA_004525355.1 Spirochaetales bacterium | reverse complement strand
CTCCTGGCGGATGAATGACATGAAAAAGGCGCTCATGGCAGCGAGACTGTTGACCTTGATGCCACCCGCCGTACTACCCGACGCACCGCCGATAAACATGAACAGGATCATGAAGGCAAGGGTGGCGTCCCTGAGATTCCCAAAAGAAACGGAATTAAACCCTGCCGTCCTAAGAGTGACGGACTGGAAGAACGCGCCCAGATATTGCTGCCCCAGGCTATATTCCGCCATGACTCCCCGGTGCTCCAACAGATAGAACAGGCAGAAGCCGGATCCCAGGAGGACCCCCGTGATAGTCAGCACGACCCGGGAGTTTACGCTTCCGATCCGCGCGATGGTAGTGCGGCGCCGGCGTAGCCGGTTCAGGATCGATACGAACCATGCCCGGAAGTCGTTGATAACCCCAAAACTGATGCCACCCAGAATTATCAATCCAGCGACGGTCAACGTCGTGAAGGGGTCACTCCTGAAAGATTCCAGGCTGTCCGAGTACAATGCGAACCCGGCATTGCAGAAGGCCGATATCGCATGGAAGGCTGCAAAAAATGCCGCGTCAACTACAGAAGGCTTCAGGGGTAGGAAACGGATGAACAATAGCGCAGCTCCGATAAACTCGATCCCCAATGTGGAGAGCACGATTGTCCTCAGACTGTGCGAGAGGCTCGACATGTCGTCCTCGCTGAGCATGTATGAAACCGTCAGGCGATCCTGGAGTGACAGGCGTCGGCGCAATGCGATCATGACGAAAAATGAGAACAACATGATGCCCAGGCCGCCGATTTGGATGAGTACCAAGACGATGGCTTGCCCTACCCTGGTCAGATCCACGGCCGTATCGACGACGACCAGCCCGGTAACGCACACCGCGGACGTCGAGGTGAACAGGGCGTTCAGGAAGGTCAAGCCCTTTCCATCCGAGGTCGATAACCGCATCATCAAGGCAAGCGCACCCGTCAGGATCACCAGCATGAACGAGATGATGACCGTTTGGGCAGGCTTGGCGGCCAGCCTCTCGAAAAGCTTGAAGAGTTTCCTGATCCGTCCGAATATCTTCAGTACCAGAAACACGTTTCGCAGCACGACGGCGAGCGTCCCGAAACCGGCCCGATCGCTCGCGAAAAAGGCCAGATACTTGGCAAACAGGAAAAGGCCGGTAAATACCAGGAGGAACAAGAACGACAGCCAATGGTTTCGCACGTAGTTCCAGCGATACGTGGCGTTCCGGATTTCATCTATAGCGGCCCACAGAATCAGTCCCAGGATTATGAAATCAAGGACATGGATGGCTGCGACGACAACAGGCAGGCTTTGGGCCTGTTCTACAAAAAGCGCTATCACGCCCAGGATAAGGGCGGTAAGATCGATCTTTTCCCATTTGGTCATGCAGATAGTATATGAGGCGCGAAACCGACGCGCAAGAAAATTGAGCGCAGCCTCACGATACGGTGACTTTCCATCGGCCTTCTCGCCCCCGGTACTGGTGACATAGCGAATCCGGGGCGTCAGCCCTTGACCACGAAATTGACCAGCCTTCCAGGGACGACGATCACCTTGACCACGTCCTTGCCCCGCAGATATTCCAGAATCTTGTTCTGGGCGCGAGCGGTCCGTTCAAGCTCGTCCCCGGGTGTGTCCTTCGCCGCCCTGAAGTCGGCCCGCAGCTTGCCGTTCACTTGTACGACCACGGTTACCTCGTCGTCCTCGCACAGGACGGGATCGAATTCCGGCCAGCGAGCGGTGCCGACGCTTTCGGGATTGCCCATCCTGGACCAGAGTTCCTCCCCGAGGTGTGGCGCGTACGGCGCGACCATCAGGACGAGGGCGGTCCACAGCGACCGAGGGAGAGTTTCAAGCTTGTTCGCTTCCGAGGACAGAATCATCATCGCGGAAATGGCCGTGTTGAAATTGAGGCTCGATGTATCGTCGCTCACCTTGCGGATCGTCTTGTGTAACAAGCGTTGCAGCTCACCGGTCGGCTCGGCATCGGTCAGGGGCTTGCCGCCCATGGCATACAGGCGCTCGAGGAACCGGGTGACCCCCACAAGCCCGGCGGTTACCCATGGCTTGCTGACCTCCAGCGGGCCCATGAACATCTCGTAGAGCCTGAGCGTATCGGCGCCGAATTCTTTGACGATATCGTCGGGATTGATCACGTTGCCGCGGCTCTTGGACATCTTCTGGTTGTCCTCGCCCAGGATCATGCCCTGGTTTACCAGGCGCTGGAACGGCTCGACCGTGTTGACCAGTCCGAGGTCGAACAATACCTTGTGCCAGAAGCGGGCGTACAACAGGTGCAGCACAGCGTGTTCCACGCCGCCGACGTAGAGATCGACCGGCATCCAGTAATCGACCTTGTCCCTGCCCACGAACGCGGTCTTGTTATCCGGATCGAGGTAGCGAAGGTAGTACCAGCACGATCCAGCCCACTGTGGCATCGTATTGGTCTCGCGCCGTGCTGGTCCGCCGCATTGGGGACAAGTCGTCTGCACCCATTCTTCTATCTTGGCCAAAGGCGATTCACCGGTACCCGACGGCTCATAGCTGGATACATCAGGGAGAACCAGGGGCAGGTCGGATTCCTTGACCGGAATCACCCCGCACGCCGGGCAATGCACCACGGGTATGGGTTCTCCCCAGTAGCGCTGGCGGCTGAACAGCCAGTCACGCAGCTTGTAGTTGACTGAAAGCCGGCCAAGGTCCTTGCCTTCCAGCAATGCGGTAATGCCCTTCTTGAAGGCAGCGGTCGGCGTACCGTTCCAGTCTCCAGAATTGATGGCGATGCCCTCGTCCGCGAAGCAGACTTCGGGATCGCCACAGGAGCCCAGCTTGGCTTCGGGGCTGCCCTCCGGGGCGACCACCTGGACAATCGGCAGGTCGAACTTCTTCGCGAAATCCCAGTCGCGCTCGTCGTGGGCCGGCACGGCCATGATGGCGCCGGTTCCGTAGCTGATCAGAACGTAGTCGGAAATCCATATCGGGATTTTACGGCCATTGACCGGGTTTATCGCGTGGGATCCGGTAAATACGCCGGTCTTGTCCTTGGCCAGGTCGGTGCGCTCAAGGTCGCTCTTTCGCGCGGCTTTCTCGACATAGGATTGGACGACCGCTTTCTGGGCCGGCGTCGCAAGCCGCTCGACGAGAGGATGCTCCGGCGCGACGACCATATACGT
>SPCK01000244.1 GCA_004525355.1 Spirochaetales bacterium | reverse complement strand
GGTCGAGATCGAGATCAAGCTGGCCCGCGGCGAGTACTCGAACGAAACCATCGATGCCCTCTACGCCTTCACGCAATGCGAACAATCCATCTCGTGCAACCTGCTGGTCATCAAGGATGGCATTCCGACGATCATGTCGGTCAGCGAGGTACTCCGCTATCATGCGAAGAAACTCCTGGCCGTCCTGAAAATGGAACTCGAGCTTGAGATCAGTGAACTGCTCGATGAACTGCACGCCCGCACTCTGGAACGCATTTTTATCGAGGAACGCGTCTACAAGGCCATCGAGAGCAAGAAAACCCAGGAGACGGTCATCAAGGCGGTCATCCAGGGACTCGTGCCATTCGCCGCCGAGATCAAGCGCGACGTGACCGTTGAGGACGTGGAACGCCTGCTCAAGATTCCTATACGGCGAATTTCTCTCTACGATATCGAGCGGGCGCGAAGCGAGATGGAACGGATCAAGAGCAGGCTCAAGGAAGCCCGCTACAACCTGGCTCATCTGAAAGCGTACGGCATCGGCTTCCTCAAGGGTATCGCGGACAAGCTCCGCCCGGCCTGGAAGCGCAAGACGAGAATCACCTCGTTTGACAAGGTCGATGTCAAGGAAGCCGCGCGCCGGGACGTAGCATTGCGGTACGACACGCAGACCGGCTACCTGGGTAAGTCCGTATCCTCCGGCGATTTTCTGTTCGACGTATCGCCCTTCGACCGGTTGCTGGTAATTCGCAGGAACGGCCTGTATTCGGTCATCGAAGTACCCGAGAAGCTGTATGTCGACAGGGACATGCGCCATTGCGCCCTTGCGGACAAGGACAGTCTGTCGTCGGTCATCTTCAGCGCCGTTTACCAAGCTGTCGCAGGCGGTCCCGCGCACATCAAGCGATGCCACATCGAGCAATGGATCACGAACAAGGATTATTCCCTCGTTCCAGACGGTTCCCGTCTCCTGTACTTTACCGTCGAGCCCAGGAAGACCTTTATCGTGACGTTTGCCCAAAAGACGCGTATCAAGAAAAACGACGTGCCGTTCCGCGTGGAGAACTACGATGTCAAGGGGCTCAAGGCCCAGGGCGTCCGGCTGTCTCCCCGGGAGGTGGTGTCGGTGGCGGATCGGGTTGAGGTCAGCTTGTTCAGCGATTCGGCCGATGGATTCGACGCCGGAAAGAAGCCGACCAGCGCCAGGAAACCCGCGGCGACGAAGAAATCCCCGGCAACAAAAAAAATCGCAGTGAAACTCAAGAAGTCCGCCAAGGCGAAGAAGCCTGTCGCAACGAAAAAGCCATCTGCATCGAAGGGAAACGAAGTCATCAAGAAACCGATCGGAGGGCTTCTTGACAAGGCATCGGCCAAGAAAAAGCCCCGGGAATAGGTTGGGTATCAAACCGGGAAAAGGAAGATTTTCAGGAGTTCCTAAATATATCTATTGAGCCAATTTCAAAAGTTTGTTACTTTTAAAATTGGCTTTGCAGTAGCCCGCTTTTCACGCTCTTGGCAGGGGAAGCATTGGAATCTGCTCATTGCCAATTGATTTTTTTCAAAAGTCGCCTGGCTTTTGAATAACTCTCTCTTGACATTTTTTTTTCGTTCCGGCATTGTACGTCTCGCCAAGCGCACGGTGGATGTAGCTCAGTGGTAGAGTCCCAGAATGTGGATCTGGTCGTCGCGGGTTCGATCCCCGTCATCCACCCCTAAGCTACACCGGGCTTCGGAAGAGGTTCTTTGAACGGCTGGCGTTCGTAGCTCAGCTGGATAGAGCGACGGACTTCGAATCCGTAGGTCGGGGGTTCGACTCCCTCCGGACGCAGCGTTTTTTTTGGCAGTACCAGGGCCGTTAGCTCAGCTGGTAGAGCAGCAGACTCTTAATCTGCGGGTCGCAGGTTCGATCCCTGCACGGCTCATAATGAAAACTCCGGTGAATACGGATTTTTCGGGAACCTTGCAAATAGCAAGGCCCTTGACAGGTTCGGCCGGTTTCCGCTAACGTTCGGTTGCCTTTCAAGGTCCCGGGCGAGAGTGGTGGAACTGGCAGACACGCCAGACTTAGGATCTGGTGCCTTGCGGCGTGAGGGTTCAAGTCCCTTCTCTCGCACTACGACTGAAATTACCGGTCGTCGTCGGTCAAGGGGATACATTGCGGGAATAGCTCAGTGGTAGAGCGCCACCTTGCCAAGGTGGATGTCGCGGGTCCGACTCCCGTTTCCCGCTCGATTCCAAGGCGGTCTGGGAGTTCCCGGATCGCCTTTTTTATTGATTTTCTATTGAGGTTCTTTCAAAATGCAACCGCATTTTTAAGAACCACCTTAACAGTGCGCAATTTGCGTAGCGGTTCCTTTATATGACAATAACCGCGAGTAATTGGCTCTATTACCATCCCGCGGCCGGTTTTCCCGACCGGCCCGCGGCCGGAAAGGGAAGACGAATGATAGCAGGCAAGAACATCGAGAAACTCGAGCAATCCTCCGCCCGACTGACCGTCACCATAGGCAAAGAAGCCGTACGCCAGTCCTACGACGATCTCCTCAAGGACTACGGCAAGAATGTCCGGATGGACGGCTTTCGCCCCGGCAAGGTACCGGCTTCCGTTATCGAGCGCAAGTTCGGTTCCGAGCTCAAGATTGAGGCGATGGCCAAGGTCATGGACAAGGCTGTGGAAGAGGCTCTCGAGGGCGAGACTCTGGTTCCCCTCGCGTACGCGCAGCCCGTCCTTGAGGGCGAACCCGCTTTCGAACTGGACAAGGACTTTACCTTCTCCGTCAGCTATGATGTTTTCCCCGATGTGGTACCTGGCGACGTGACCGGAGCCGAGATTGAATTGCCCCAGGTGTCGGTCGCCAAGGCGGACGAGGAGCGAGAGCTTGCCGAGATCCGCGAGCGAAACGCCATCGTCATGGACAAGGTAGATGGAACCAAGGCCAAGAAGGGCGACATCGCTACCGTCGACTACGCGGAGCTCGATGAAACCGGCGTTCCCGTCAAGGAAACCGAGCGCCAGGACTTCGTGTTCGAGATTGGCGGCGGCTACAACCTGTATAAATTCGATGATGACGTAATCGGCATGAAGAAGGGGGACGAAAAGGTCATCGACAAGACCTTCCCCGAAGATTTTGAATACGCCGAACTTGCGGGCAAGGCCAAGAAGCTTTCCGTCAAGCTCTCCAAGCTCAAGGAAAAGAAGCTGCCTGAACTCGATGACGACCTTGCCCAGGACGTCTCCGAGAAATTCAAGACGCTGGACGACCTCAAGGCCGACATCAAGGCCCGTTTGCAGAAACGGCTTGACGATCACCTTCGTTCTCTCAGGGAGAGGGGCCTCATCGACGCGTTGCTCGAGCGATCTACCGTCGACCTTCCGGCCTCCATGCTCAATGCGGAACTGGAGATGCGCAAGCGCAACCTGATGCAGCGTATGAATCTGGAAAGCGAGGAGCGCCTGGTGCAGATCGTTTCCATGAGCGGACGTACCGTCGAGGGTTTGTACGACGAGTGGCGTCCCGATGCCGAGAAGGCCATCAAGACGCGCCTGATCCTGGACAAGCTCGTTTCCGAGGGCGACTTTGCCGTTGCCGACGAGGACATGGATGCCGAGTACGCCAAGATGGCCGCCGAGTCCAGCCTGAGCGTCGATGACATCAAAGCCGAGTACCAGAAGCGCGATATGATCGATTATTTGAAAGATCGTATCAAGGAAGACAAGCTCTTGTCCGGTCTGGCCGATAAGGTAAAGGTCAAGAAGGGCAAGAAGGTCGCATTCGTGGACTTGTTCAAGGAAAATGAGTAATTTTACGCCTGAGGTACCGAATGACTGAGAAAATGCACAATCTGGTTCCGGTGGTAATCGAACAGACCGGTATCGGTGAACGCTCCTATGATATCTATTCGCGGCTGCTCAAGGACCGCATCATTTTCGTTGACGGCGAAATATCCGATGTGACGGCGGATATCGTCGTCGCGCAACTCCTGTTCCTGGAATCCCAGGACCCGGAGAAGGATATCGACATGTACATCAACTCGCCCGGCGGCTCCGTCACCGCGGGGCTCGCGATCTATGACACCATGCAGCACATCAAGCCGGATATCAAGACCATCTGCGTCGGGCAGGCTTCCAGCATGGGAGCCATGCTCCTGGCCGGGGGCTCCGTCGACAAGCGCTTCGCGTTGCCCAGTTCGCGCGTGCTCATTCATCAACCCTGGGGCGGTGTTTCAGG
>SPCK01000427.1 GCA_004525355.1 Spirochaetales bacterium | reverse complement strand
CCCGGAAATCCAGGCAACGTCGTGATGGGTATCTACGGCGCGGGTATCCTGGTGGCTCTCGGTTCGGCGCTGATTCTGAAGAAAACGATCATGCGTGGGGATTCAACTCCATTCGTCATGGAATTGCCGCCCTACCGGGCGCCCACGCTGCGTGGCCTGCTCTGGCACGTGGGCGAGAAGACGCTCATGTATGCAAAAAAGGCGGGCACCGTCATTCTGATCGCATCAATCCTGATCTGGGCATTGACCGCCTTTCCTGTTCAGCCCGTCGATATTGCGGCGGACTCGGCACGGGCTGCCTCGTTCATCGCGGCGCATCCGGGAGCGGACGAGGCGGTTGTCGAGGCCCATGTCGCCGCCGAGCGGGCCAAGTCCGCCCTCGAGCACAGCATTGCCGGCCGCCTGGGCAAGGCACTGGAGCCCATCGTCCGGCCTCTCGGGTTCGACTGGCGCGTCGGAGTCGCGGTCGTAACGGGTTTCGCCGCCAAGGAGATTGTGGTATCCACGCTGGGCGTCATGTACGCGGCGACCGACGAAGGAACGGGTTTGACGGAGGCTTTGCGGGCCGACCCGGGTTTCTCTCCACTGACGGCGTTGGGACTCATGCTGTTCTTGCTGATCATTCCGCCGTGCTTCGCCGCGCTTGCGACGCTCAAGGCGGAGTTGGGCTGGCAATGGCTGGGATTCTCTATCGCATACATGCTTGCGCTGGGATGGGGACTCTCGTTCGCCCTGCGTTCGGTCGTTTTGGCTTTTGGCTGGGGGTAGTACGTGAAAGCATTGGATTCAATTGCCGTAATTGTGATTGTGGGAGCGGCAGCGCTATGGGCGACAGTCCTGATACGGCGATCGATACGCCGTTCAGCCGATCGAGCCTGCTCTTCATGCCCGGGCGGTACCTGCTCGTCATGCTTGGTTGATAAGCGAAAACCGTATCCCTGATTGGACTTTATCCCGCGGAGCCTACCGCGACTCCGGTTTTGCCTGCCGCGCGTTTCCGGATTGCGCCGCGGGGAATCGTAGCTGGAATACAGTCAAATCCTTCTCGCGGCGATAGGAGGACTGGCCGCCCAGCTGTCCAGTCAGCAGATCAATGAGCGTCAAGCCAAGCCCGGCCGATCCGGGCTGTTCTGGATTGTCGGATTGTGAATCGTAGCCGCCGGGGAATCCCTTGCCGTTGTCATCCACTTCCAGAAGATACGACTCCGCCTCTCGCGTGAAACGCAAGCGTACCGAAATCGCCTTCCCCGGATAGCTTCCGTGCTTGAATGCATTCGTCAGCGCTTCGTTGACGATGAGCCCGAGAGGTACGGCCGTATCCATCGAAAGTTCACGCGGGGTGCATTCCAGGGTTACGATCGGCGGATTGTCGGGGTCGGCGGATCCTTTCTCTATGGAATGGACCAGCGCATTCAGGTAGTCGTCGATGTCGACGGACGAGAGCTCGGCCTTGCCGTACAGTTGTTCGTGTACCAGCGAAATGGACATGATCCTGCTTGCAAGCTCCCCGGCGGCGTGCTTGAACGCTGGGTCGTCTGAACGGCGGCTCTGTAACCTGATAAGGCTCTTGACAAGGTTCAAGCTGTTCTTGACCCGATGGTGCAGTTCGCGAAACAGTGTTTCCTTGTCGCGGAGTGCTCTTCGCAACTCGCTTTCCATCTCTTTGCGCAGGACGCGCTCCGCCTCCAGCTTTCGATAGTAATCCGACAAGTATCCCAGGACGCAGCCCAGTACGATGCCCGATACTTCGGCGATGGGTTTGGATGCGGGCGAGAACTCGGGATGGCCCAGTATCGAGAAGAACAGCAGGTTGGCCGGCAGTCCGATCAGGCCCGAGATAAGCCCTCCGGCAAAGCCGAACGCGACAGCCGTGGCGATAACGGGCACAAGGATGAAATAGTTGGCGGACACGCCGAGTGCGGATCCCAGAAGGAGCATGACCGCCCCATAGGCGATCCACGCGGCGAGACTGGTAATCGCACGCCTGCGCATGAACAGTTTGGAATGCCCGAGGGCGAGGAAGCGGTCGAAGGGGCTGTACAGCTCGTCCGGTTCGATCATCGTTCTGGCAGTGCTTTTCATCTACCCGACGTTATACATCCCTTCTCGACAGGGCGCAAGTTCCGTTTGCTCGGATTTGAGCCGAAGCATTTCTTGTCGGAGGTATTTTGTCGTGGTACAGTGTCTGCATGAATACTATCAATGCTGCTTCTGGATACCTCGCGCTCGTGGAAACGGATGTAGACGTCCGGCCAGATGGAGCTGTCGAAGGACCCGCCTGGGATCTTTCGCACGTGTTTCCATCCGTGGTATCCATGGAATATCGGACGGGCATGGATGTGCTCAGAGTAGCCATCGACGAGCTCGAGAAAGCCGGCGCGCCGATCGGAGCCCGGGTTACGGACGCTGAAAAGTTGGACGCAACTCGAGACGCGTCGCTGATGGAGGCGTGCCGCCGGTTTGCAGACCTGCTGGTTTCCGCGTACACGCTGCATGGCGACCTT
>SPCK01000047.1 GCA_004525355.1 Spirochaetales bacterium | reverse complement strand
GGCGGGCCGGCAGACGCTTTAGTGCTGCCACGGACGGTTGAGGCGCTCACGTCTGTTTTGTCCGCCGCCCGGATCGAGGGAATCCCGGTAGCCGTTATCGGCGGAGGGGCCAACCTCCTGATAGCGGACTCCGGAGTCCGCGGGCTGGTCGTATGCACGTCCATGCTCCGCGAGACAGACGAACACCCCGCCGGCGAGGCCACTCCGGATACCGGGACAATGGGATCGATGACCGGCGAAAAACGCGTTCTCTCGGCGGGGGCGGGCCTTCCGGTGACCGAACTCGTTGCGCGGGCGCAATCGCGCGGGCTGGCCGGATTGGAGTTTGCCGCCGGGCTACCCGGTTCCGTCGGCGGTGCCGTTTATATGAACGCTCGTTGCTACGGCCGCGAATTCGCGGACGCTCTGGACGCGGTTCATTACATCCTTCCCGACTCCGCGCCATCCGCTGCCGAGGGGAATACGTCACGGCCTGCGTCGTACGAGTTGGCCATCGTTCGCGAAGACTGGGCATACAAGCGAACGCCCTTCATGAACGGGCGCGCTCTCTCCGGCGCCATCATCGTGGGAGCGCGCTTCAGGTTGCTGCCCGGCGATCCAGAAGCGCTCGCCGCCCGCGCGCGCGAGCTTGAATCCGACAGGCGGGCCAAGGGACATTTTGATTTTCCCAGCGCCGGCAGCCTGTTCAGAAACGACCGACTCTTTGGAAGGCCCACAGGAATGATTCTCGACGAACTGGGTTTCAGGGGCAAGCGGATCGGAGACGCCATGGTCAGCCCGAAACACGCCAACATTTTCGTCAACGCCGGCGGCGCCACAGCCGCTGACATGCTGGCCCTCATCGGCGAAGCACAGGAAGCTGCCCGGAAAGCCTTCGGCTTTGAGCTGGAGCTGGAAGCCGTACTGCTTGGCGATTTCAAAGCGGGTACGCGGGGCGAACCGAGCTGACCTGAACGCGACAACGCCGTCTGAATGGCTTTCGTGCTCGAACCGTCCTCCCAATTGCTTGGCCAGTTCCGATACCATCAGAAGCCCGAAGCCTTCGCTGTCCCGGGGATCAAAACCGTCCGGCAAAGGCGGCCCGTTGTTCAAAGCGCTCAAGGTGAAGGTAGCCCCGTGGACCTCGAGGACGATATCGACGATAACGGCGTCCGCATTGTTCGCATACGGTATCGCGATGGTAAGGAGTTCGTTGAGCACCAGACCCAGGCTCGAAGCCCGCTTGGCATCCAGTTCGAGCGTATCGAAGCGCGTCCTGAAGTCGAAGTCCTCGCATGAAAAACCGCAGAACTCGACCAATGAGGACGCTATCCCCGACAAGTAGACCGCGGCCTCGATCCGCCCGTACCCGCCGCCTTTGTACATGAGCTGGTAGAGGGAAGTCAGTGCGTCTCGGGCTTCCTCGCTCTTCTGGCGCAGGCTCTCGATGCTTACGATAGACGATATCGTCGCCATCGAATTCTTGACCCGATGCTGCAGCTCCTTGAACAGCATCGATTTCTCTTCGAGGGCTATCGCCAGCGCAGTGGCCGACCGCTTGTGGAAACGCAGGGATACGACCATCAGCAAGACGATGCGGTACAATGATATACTCTCGCTCTTCACGGAGAACCCGCTTACGCTCGCGGGCTACGGCTTTGGGGGAAGCGCGTTCAGGTCCGGGATGTCGAGTGACATGAATACTTTCGCCATATACCCGTAGAAATCGACAGCCGCCTGGTTCAGGTCGAGGATCCGGCCGGTGTCCGGATCGATCATCAAAATCGCTGGAGCATGCTCCTCAAGCAGGCTGAACCGACTCTGCTGAGCCGCCAGCGGCATGGTCGAACAGAAAGCCAAGGCGAGCACCAAGGCGCAGACCTGAGCGGGGGGGGTAAGAGCGAGCCGCGAGCTCCGCCTGACGATAACGGAAGGGGGCTGGCCTGTTTTTTTTCGCGACTCTCTTGCGCATTTTAATGCCCGCGTACATACTGGCGCCATGAAAGACTATTCAGCCATCCTTTCCCGGCCACACCGGGCCGAGGTTGTGGAACGGCTCGTTCGATACACAAGGATCGAGACCACGAGCGACCGCCACAATCAGGACATCCCTTCATCCGCATCGCAATGGGATCTTGCCCGCCTGCTCGTAAACGAGCTAGAAGGCCTGGGCATCGCAGATGTATCCATCGACGATCATTGCTATGTGATCGCCAGGATTCCCGCCAGTCCGGGCATGGGAAAAAAGCCGGCCATCGGTTTCATGGCGCATGTGGATACTGCCAGCGACGTCAGCGGCACAAACGTGCAGCCCCGAGTCGTCGAGCACTATAACGGCATGGCTCTGCAGCTATCACCGGGTTGCACTCTGGCTCCCGAAGACTTCCCCGAGCTTGCTGAATATGTTGGGGATACCATCATCGTAACCGATGGAACGACCCTCCTGGGTGCGGATGACAAAGCGGGTATCGCAATCGTCATGACCGCGATCAACGCAGTCCTGCATGACCCGGCGATCAAGCACGGCCCGCTGTATGTCATCTTCACGCCAGACGAAGAGACCGGCAAGGGTATGGATCTCTTTCCCCTCGCCAAGCTCGACGCCGTCGCGTGCTACACGCTCGATGGCGGCAAGGGAGGCGAGATCGAGTCCGAATGCTTTACCGCCTATGAAACCAAGCTGACCTTCTCGGGCAAGGCTTCTCACCCCGGTTACGCTCGCGGCGTGATGACCAACGCGGTGAGCATGGCTGCCTCGTTCGCCACGCTACTTCCCCGAAACGAAAGCCCGGAAGCCACGGACGGCTGGTACGGCTACTTTTACGCCCACGAGATCCACGGCGGGCTCGAATCCGCTACCCTGGACGTCCTGCTCAGGGATTTTTCCGACGAAGGCATGGAACGGCGCATGGCCACTATCAAGACGCTGGCCCTCGCTGTGGAATCCCAGTTTCCCGGAGGCAAGGTCGACGTCGACATCAAGAAACAGTACCTGAACATGAAAAAGAAACTGGACGAACATCCGCGTGTCCTTGAGCTGCTGTACGAAGCGGCCCGCAAAGCGGGAGCCGAGCCGTACTCAAAGCCCATACGCGGCGGTACCGACGGTGCCCGCCTGACCGAGATGGGCATACCCACTCCGAATATTTTTGCGGGCATGCACAACTTCCATAGCCGCTTCGAGTGGGCCAGTGCAACCGAAATGATCCTGGGCGTGGATACGCTCCTTGAGTTGATCCGCCTCTGGGCAGCCTGATTTTTAACGATAGCTCTTTTCATATGCAGCTGCATTCTTAAAAAGAGCTATCGTGACTATTCGCAATGTGCGTAGCGGTTCCTCGCTATGTCGGGAACCGCGAGCAATTGCGAAGGGTGCTGGCAAGGCAGCCGACTTTGTCAGTCCCATGGTAACCATCAAACCACAAAGCGACCCCGGCAATCCGCCGGGGTGGTTTTTCTTGGCCGCGATTGGACACAGCGAACCGTCTTGCCTATACTTTCCAGTCATGACGCAGAAAATCAAATTTGAGAAAGACGAATCCCCCGAACCGCCGCACGATTCCGACTCCGCAAGGTCGAACCACCCGGATAAACACAACGGGTTTTTCGGTAGGATAGCCATCTGGACGATCGCCATTCCGGCAATCACGCTCATCCTCGGGGAAGCGTTCACGCATCTGTACAACACGCTCCTTGACGCGAATCTTCTTGAGCGAATGACCTTCACGTTCCAGAAACCCCTTATCTTCGGGCTCATGGTGGCCATGCAGGCCATCCTTGTCGTGGTCATGTGGGTGCTGTTGTCCCCGCTCCGTCGATTCCTTGCGCACCCAGACAAGCAGGACCACCGCGCTTATTCCGCGGCCAGGAAAGCGGCGCTTGGAGTGCCGTGGGCGCTCATCTTGATCACCGTTTCATTCTGGACCGTCGGGACGCTGGTATTCTACTCCCTGAATAATTGGAAAAGCCCGGGAGGAACGCCACTGGGTTGGGTGCTTTCGTTCAAGATAAGCGAAGGGCTCCTGTCAGCTACATTGAATGCGCTGGTCGTCAATCTCTTGCTGCTCGGACCGAAGAAAGCCATGTCGATGGAACGGATCAGGCCCGGTGAACGAGATCGTTTCGCTGAATCCAGGGATCTGATCACGATGTTGGCAGCCATGGCGACCGCCATCACCCATCTTGCGTATATAGCCCGCTATTTCATCCTCCGGCCCGAAGGCATCCAGGGACCCTCGAATCCTACCGTCTCGCTGATCATGGCAGGTTCACTGATCGCGATAGTCGCCACGGCCATGGTGATTCTTTCGCGCAGGGAAGATACCATCCAGGCCCGCATCCTGCGTAGCCGTGTGGCCGAGCTGACTTCATCCGGCTCCGTCGATCTGACCGCCCGGGCCGCAATGATCAATTTCGACGCCATCGGGGGGCTCTCCGATGCATTCAACGGCTATACCGAATCATTACGATCGATGGTCGCGGAGATCAGCGGGTCGCTGGAAGTCCTGACAAGCGCATCCGGCATCCTTGGGGGCAGGACTGATTCCATGCGCGCGGATATGCAGGGGATTGCCCGGGCCGTCGACAAGATCGGAGAATCCGTCGAAGCCGAGGCATCGTCGGTCAACGAATCCAACTCGTCCATTGAAGCTATCGGCAACAATATCGACACCCTGCACCAAAGCGTTGACGAGCAGGCTGCCGTCGTCGCGCAGTCCAGCGCCGCCATCGAGGAGATGATCGCCAACATACGCTCCATAACCGGTAACGTGGAACAGGTCGACGACCACTATGAGGCACTGCAGACGGCCGCAGCCGATGGAAAGCTGAAAATTGCCGAAGCGAATGTCCTCATAGGAAAAGTGTCCACTATGTCCGGTCTGATCCTGGATGCCAACAAGCTGATTGCCGCCATCTCGGGACAAACCAATTTATTGGCCATGAATGCGGCAATCGAGGCGGCACACGCAGGGGAGGCAGGAGCCGGATTCTCCGTAGTGGCCGGCGAGATACGAAACCTCGCCGAGAAGTCCTCGATACAATCAAAGGATATCGGCGCACGCCTGAAAGAGGTCAAGGATACCGTGGACAAGGCAGTCCAAGCCGCAAGCGATGCCTCCATGGGATTTGACGAAGTCTCGTCGCGCATCGATACGGTGAACGGCTTTGAGGAACAAATCCGGAATGCCCTCCGTGAACAGAGCGACGGTTCGCGGCAGGTACTTGAAGGCATCACCACCATCAACGGAGTAACGGAGACGGTACGAGCGGGTGCCAGGGAAATGACCAATAGCGCCGCCGCCCTGGTGGACGGCATGCATCAACTGAACGAACTATCCCTGAAGGTACGAACCGAGATGCGCCGCATTACAGCGGACGTGGAAAGCATCGGTTCGGCATTCTCGGACGTCATGGAGATGGTCGCCACGAACAACGGCGCTATCGACAATGTGAACGCGCATATAGGTCGCTTCAAGGTCTGAAGAACCCCGTCAAACCGCCTCGACGCACATAGCTATACCCATGCCGCCACCTATGCACAAGGTGGCAAGACCCTTCCCGGCTTTGCGCTTTCGCATTTCATGGAGCAGCGAGATCAGTATCCGCGCTCCTGACGCTCCGATGGGATGCCCGAGCGCTATGGCACCGCCGTTGACGTTTACCTTGGCCATGTCGAAGTCCAACTCGCGCGCGACAGCCAGGCTCTGGGCCGCAAAAGCCTCGTTGGCTTCGATCAAGTCTACGTCGGAGAGTTTCCAGCCGGCTTTCTTCAAGGCTAGCCTGACCGCCTCGACCGGGCCGATGCCCATGATGGCCGGGTCGCAGCCGTGCCACCCGTACGACACGATGCGCGCAAGCGGAGTTCCGCTTTTTGCCTCGTCCTCACCCGCGACCACGAGGGCCGCGGCGCCGTCGTTGATTCCCGAAGCGTTGCCTGCGGTGACGGTTCCATCCGGCTTGAACGCAGGTCGTAATTTACCCAAGGCTTCTGCCGTGACGCCAGCACGGGGGAATTCATCAATATCGAATACTATCGGGTCGCCTTTCCTTTGAGGAATGGCAACAGGAACGATTTCATCCTTGAAACGCCCTGTTGCGATAGCCTTCTCCGCCTTGTTCTGGCTTGCTGCCGAAAAGGCATCCTGCTCGGCCCGAGAAAGGCCGTATTTGGCCGCGACGTTCTCGGCCGTGATACCCATATGGTAGCCACTGAAAACGTCCGTCAGGCCCTCGTATATCATCGAGTCGACGATCTCGCCATTGCCCATTCTATAGCCGGTACGCGCCTGTCGGAGTATGTAGGGGGCCTGGCTCATGTTCTCCGCGCCGCCCGCCACGACAACGTTCGAGTCTCCTGCCTTGATGGTCTGCGCCGCGGAGGCCACAGCCCTCAGCCCGGAGCCACAAACCATGTTCAAGGTCATGGCCGTACGCTCCTGGGGGATACCTGCCTTGATCAAAACCTGCCTGGCCATGTTCTGGCCCAAGCCGGCCTGGAGTACGCAGCCCAGAAGCACCTCGTCGACCCGATCCGGGCCCAGTCCCGCCCGCTCGAGTGCGGCTTTGACGGCGATGACGCCAAGCTCAACGGCGCTCACGCTGGCCAAGCCCCCTGAAAAAGAACCTATGGCCGTACGTGCCGCACCAAGTATGAAAACGTCCTTCATCGTAAAACCTCCAACTCAACTTTCACAGGCGATGCAACTCTCGCGAACGACGATATCTGCATCGGTGTGTGCTATGATCCATTCAGGCGTATACGGCCGGAAATACTCTATCAGGTGGAACTTTCCCCCCATGACCTCGAAGAAACCGACATCGGTAACCACGATATTGACCTCGTGCACCGCTGTGAGGGGAAGGATGCAGCGCCGCTTGAGTTTTGAGGTACCGGATTTTTCCAGGTGCGTCGTCGCCGCGATTACGACCCGCGATCCCGTGGTCAAGTCCATGGCGCCGCCCATGCCGGGTACCATCTTTCCGGGGATCATATAATTGGCGAGGTTGCCATCCTGATCCACCTCAAGCACGCCGAGGACCGTATAGTCCACATGCCCGCCGCGGATGATACCGAAGCTGGTCGCCGAATCGAAGAAGACGCCACCCGGTAATATGGTCACGGGCATGGCTCCCGCGTTTGTCAGGTCCTTGTCCTCCTGGCCAGGTGCCGGTGCCGGGCCCAGGCCGAGCATGCCGTTCTCGGATTGCAAAATAACGGTAACATCACTGGGTACGTAGTTGCCTACATGCGTCGGGAGGCCGATACCCAGGTTGACGACGTCCCCGGTCTTGAAAAACCGGGCTATGCGTTTCGCGATGACTTCCTTGTTTTCGGTGTACTCAATCATGGCGTTGCTCCTCCTGGCGTGCCAACACGAGGTAATCAATGAAGATGCTCGGGGTATGGACGTGATCCGGATTGATATCGCCGACCTCAACCAGTTCTTCCACCTCGGCAATGACCAGCTTGCAAGCGGTAGCCATCAGGGGATTGAAGTTGCGGGCCGTCTTCGAATATACGAGATTTCCGGCCTTGTCGGCCTTTTTAGCCTTGATGAGGGCAACGTCGCCAGGTAGGGCTTCTTCCAACAAATAGGCCTTGTCGCCCAAGAGCAATTTCTGCTTGCCCTGCTCCACTTGCGTGCCCACGCCGGTCGGCGTGAGGATGCCCCCGAGCCCGGCTCCGGCAGCCCGGACTTGCTCGGCCAGAGTGCCCTGGGGAACGAGCACTACCTCGGTCTCGTTGGCATTCATCTGCCGTTGAGTCTCAGGATTGGTCCCGATATGGGAGACGATAACTTTCCTGAAGCACTTCGCCTTGATCAGCGGAGCTACCCCAGTCACGCGACCTTTCTTTTCATCGAGTACCGCCGTATCGTTGCATACGAGGGTCAGATCCGTAAGGCCAGCTTTTACTATTTCTGCCAGGATGCCATCAGGCGAGCCGCACCCGAGGAAGCCTCCTACATGAACGGTTTGCCCTTTATGTACCATAGCGGCAGCTTGCGCCGCGCTTATGACTGGTTTTATTACCATGATGTCCTCCGTTTTGACCACTATACCATGAACCGGTACCTCGGGGAAGCGATAAAGAAAAGACGATTACCCAAAATGAAAGACCCGAACCGCTTGTGCAATTCGGGCCAGGGTGATGACCACGATAAGCGGCACCAACGCGAGCGGGAAGTTCTCGTTCAGGGGTGCTTCCTTAAAGTGTGCTCCCTTGAAATTGGAACAAATACGTATGTATATGGACAGCCACTTTCATGGATTGCGCAATGACTTTCTATTTTGAAAAAGTATCAATGAGATCCCGGACGGCGGCGATCAGCTCACTGGCGCGCCAAGGTTTCCTTACTACCCTGATAGGACCTCCGGAGATGATGGCTGCTTCCACCATTTCCGTATCTGAATGACCGGTCATCAAGACTACCGGCAGGCCGGGATGATCGACTCGCAGGGCCTCGGCCACAGCATCCCCCCTGGACGCCGGCAAAAACCAGTCGGTTATCAGGCAGGCCAGTTCCAATCCTTCGGTTCGCAGTTCCCCCGCCACCTCGACGGCTTCAGCCATAGTAGCCGCGGTTTCTACTATGAAATCCGGGGCAAGCCCCTTCCTGAGCTCCATGCCCAGCGCCATGAGTATGATCGCCTCGTCGTCTACGCAAATCACGGCCCGCACAGGAGCGGGAAAATCGGAATCCGTAATCATCGCTGTGCCTCCGGAAGCGGATTCATCGCCGGCAGCTCTACCGTGAATACCGTCCTTCCCGGTCTGGATTCAAAGCCTATCGTTCCGCCAGCCAGGCTGACCAGGCGTTTGCAGATATCCAGGCCTATTCCCGTTCCCTCGCCTTGGGGTTTGGTAGTGAAGAACGGATCGAAAATACTATCTTGGATATCTTCGGGAATCCCGGGGCCGTCATCAGCGATGGACAGTCGAAGGATCGAACCGTCGCGCTCGCCCTTGATCCGGAGGTTGCCGGAATCGCCCATTGCCTGGATGGCATTGTTCACCAGATTGATCCATACCTGTACTAGCCTATCTTTATTCGCTAGCACGACCAGATCACCGGGCACATCCACCTGAACTGAAATACCTCGCTTGAGCTTATCGCGCAGTAGCGTAAGCACATCTGCTATCTGCCTGTCGAGCAGTATCGGTTGTGCTCCCGCACCCGAAGACTCCCAGGAGTAATTCCTGAGCGCCGATACGACCCGAGCTGCGTTTTCCGCCGCCAATCGCACAAGCTCCAGCGAACGAACGCTCGAGGTGATAGTTTCCACCAGCTCAAGAACGCGTTCCGCGTCTGAACGGCTGGCCAGGGCGCGCGCCTCGGAAAGGCTCTCCTCAAGGCCGACATTGGCCATAAGGACGGCCAGGTTCCGTGCTTCAACCAGACCACGTTTGGCGAGCAAGGCCCGCAGGCCGCCGGCCCGTCGCCTCGTGGCATCCGGATCAAGGGCAGCCGCGTCGTCGATCGCAATTCGCAGGAGCGATAGGAACAATGCGATCTCATCTTCAGGTAGCGCGCGGATCTCGGTTATGCAATCCACAATCGATCTGTCGGCACCATTCATGGATCGCGAAGCTGCGGAAATGATGGCACCCAGAGGCGTATTCAGTTCATGGGCGACTCCGGCCGCCAGATTTCCCAAAGCTGCCATTTTTTCCTGGAGTACCAACTTGTCCTGAACCCGGGTGAGGGCATCAAGCGCGCCATTCAAGCCCTCATTGCTCTTTGCCAGTTCACGGTTGGCAACCGCCAGCTCCCCAGTTCTTGCATCTACTCGGACTTCCAGTTCGACATTTGCAGTCGCAAGCTCGTTCCTGGCCTCGGCAAGGGACGAAAGGGCTGCCTGCGTCCTGGCAGCTGCATCTTCAAAGGCACGGTACAAGCTTTCGATTTCCCGTGGCGTCGTAGTCGGTTGCTTCAAAGCTTCAGCCGGCCAGGCGGCAAGACCGGTTGCCAGGACTTCAAGAGGGCGTACTATCAAGCGTTGTTCGACGGCAAACTTACCCAGGGCGAATATGACGAGAAGCAAGGATATGGGGAGCACCGAGATCAGAATAAGCGCGAGAAGGGAGTCGATCTCCGTGGCTGGGGTCAGCTTGTGCAATATCCCGCCGAGTTCGGGAGTGGAAAGGTCGGTCTCGTACCAGTCGCCTCGCCTGCGGGAAACACGAGAATCGCCCATGTCATACAGAATCGCAGGCCCGCCCGGTACGGAATTGATGTAGGAGAAGCCATCGGGCGACGTCAGCACGTACCCGCCGCTCGATATGTCAGAAACGTGGGAAAGAACGCGGGCAATCGCCTCGATACCCGAGACGCACACGACGATCCTGTCGCCTCGGCGCTCTGCATAGTATAAGGCCGGTCCGTCCCATTCCGGCGAGCGGATGACCCCG
>SPCK01000396.1 GCA_004525355.1 Spirochaetales bacterium | reverse complement strand
CTTCGGTGATAGTCAGTAATCCGGATCTGGCCATCGAAGAAGCCAAAGCCACCATCCTACTGTTCAGCAGCATGCTCAATGAAAAACAGCGGCGCTTGTATGCCGGGCTGGAGGCGCTGAAGCTGGGCCATGGCGGGGATGTGGTCAACGACAATTACAAACACGCACTGACGACAACTACAAACCGACACGGGCAGTGGTTCTTCCCGTGGGGTGACGAGGGCGGGGGTGGAGGTGGTTGCCCCGCCCTGTTGCCCGCTGCCTGGCCTGGGCCGGAGCCCGTTCCCGCCCGTAGGGCGGGATGCCCCGAAGGGGCAAGGGCGGAGGACCAGGCCAGGCAGCGGGGCGCGATCATGTTTGTCCTTTCTGTTGTTTCGTTTTTGCGTGTTCGATGCGATAGCTTTCGCCGTCGAGTTCAAGAATGATGGAGTGATGCACGAGCCGGTCGATGGCGGCGGCGGTGGTGACCGGATTCTTGAAGATCTTGTCCCACTCGCTGAAGACGAGGTTGGATGTGATCATCAGGCTCTTGCGTTCGTAGCGTTCGGATAGGAAGGTGAAGAGCACCTCCATCTCGTCGCGGTTCTGCTGGATGTAGCCGATGTCATCGAGCACAACGACATCGAAGCCATCGAACTTCCTGAGTACGTTTTCCAGGCGCAGATCACGCTTGGCGACAAGCAGCTGCTGAACCAGGTGGACCGCGGGGATGAACAGGACCTTGTAGCCGTGCTCGACGATCAGTTCGCGGGCGAGGGCGCAGCACAGATGTGTTTTGCCGCGGCCCGGCAAGCCGAAGGCCAGCACGTTCTCGGCGCGTTCTACGAATCGTCCCTCCAGGAGAGCGGCGAGCTGACGACGCACCCGCAAGGGCAGGCGATCCTGTTCAAGTGCAGCCAAGCTCTTACCGTCCGGAAGCTCCGAGGCCTTCAGCAGGCGCTGCTGTCGGCGCTCGGCCCGGCGGGCCATTTCCAGGTCGCACAAGGCGCGAAGGTACTGCTCATGGCTCCACCCGTCACGGCCGGCCTCTTCCGTGAGCCGATCCAGTTCGCGGGCCATCTCTCCCAGGCACAATGAACGCAGCAGGACGGGCAGCGATGCGAGGGGCATCAGTTCACCTCCTTTGCGCTTAGCAGCTGGTCGTAGTCGCTCAACTGGACGCAGAGCGGCGCCATATCGGGAAGCTGCGCGGCTTCCGGCGTGGGCCAGAACTCCATCAACGCGGCCCATCGCGGCACGATGCCGTGCTGTTCCAGTTCCCCAAGCACGCGCTCAACGTCGGTTTCCATCGTCCGGGCCGCCTGCCGCAGGATCCGCAGGTACTCTATATCGGCGGTACGGGGGCTGCACGCTTCGCACAGCCGGTCATAGGCGCGCCGGAAACGAAGGCCGGGGAACAGATCCGCACGGAAGCGGTAATGTGCAAACGCACCGGGCTTCCGGATCAACCACTCGATAATGTGGCGGTAGTTGATGGCGTGGGTGTGTTCGCCGGTCAGTCGCGGCATACTCAACTGGTGTTGTCCGGCCAGAAACACCTCGACGCTCTCCTCGTAGCGCTGGACCCGCACCGTCTCGCCGATCAAGCGACTCGGAACCGAGTATATGCGCCGGTCGGTCTGAATCGTGCTCCACCGGCTTACATGCACCTTTTCCTCGATGTAATCCGGCAGAAGAGACACCTCCAGAGGCTTCATGGCGTTGAGTTCCTCCACAAGCCGCTTCCGTCGCCGTGTGTTGGCCTTGTGCAATACCCCCTCTATGAACTGCCGATACGCATCCCGGTCCTCGAAATCCAGGCAGCCGCGTAAAAGCAGGTGCTGCTTGATCCGGCGCTTCAGAGCGCCGTTGGCAGCCTCCACGTCGCCGTTCTCGTGAGGTTCTTGGCGGTTGATCGTGTGCGGCTCGATGCCGAAATGATCCATGATCTTCAGATAGCCGACATTGAATCCGCGCCGACCCCGTTCGTCGCCCCCCAGTTCGTGGGTCGCGGCCGTGCTGTGATCCGTCCAGTGCTGCTCGGGAACGTGCCCAAGCTGCACCAGCGCGGCCTGCAACCCGTTACGCAGGGCCAGCAGACTCTCGCTGTGGCAGATCGTGGCCCACTCCCAGTTCGAGTACGTCAGCACGTCATGACACAGCAGATGATCGAACCGCTCCCCGCCGATCGTGATCGCCAGGGCATTCATGCATGTGAAGTCCGTCTCCATGCGGACCCCAGGCACATGCTCCTGCTGAAAGTAGACCTCCTTGTCCGGACCGCACAATGCCCGCCACCGTCGCACATGACGCTGAAACGTCCGTACCTGCCCCTCATGATACGTACCGGGATACTGCTCGCACACCCATTCGAAGAGGGCTCTGCCCTCCAGTTCGGGGGCAGCGGTCAGCATCGCCGCCACTTCATCCCAGTGCCCCTCGAAAGGGTTCGGACGCGTCAGCCAATCCCGATCCACGCGCCGTTGCGAAGGCAACAGTCCTCCGGCTATATACTTCCCGGCCGTCTCGCGGTGCATCCCCGCCTTCAGGCCCGCCATCCCGACTTCTCCGCTCTTCTGGTATTCCATCAGCAACTTCCTTACCTGCCGGTCCGTTACAAGCATCTACGAGGCCCTCCTTGGTTCGTATCAGCATGCCCTCCGGCCTTCGCTCATGTCGAAGTGTAGTTGTCGTTGATGTCGGAATGTAGTTGTCGCCGGCCAG
>SPCK01000355.1 GCA_004525355.1 Spirochaetales bacterium | reverse complement strand
TCCTTCCTTGATCACCTTGGCGAATATTCCCTTGCGGGGCATCACGCAGTCGCCGACAGCCTGGTAAATAGCGCAGCCGTGGTGGCATTCCTTGCCAATCTGCGTCAGCTCCAGCTCCGCCTCGCCGATATGGAAGCGGGTACCGACCGGGAGGGCAGACAGGTCGACCCCGCGGGTCGTGATGTTCTCCGCAAAAATTCCGGGGTCCAGGTCGACGCCCTTGCCGCGCATCATTTCAACGTCCTCGTCGGCAAGCAGTGATATCTGCCGGTGCCAGTTGCGCGCGTGCGCGTCACCGACGATGCCATGGTCGACGAGGAGCTGGACCCTGTCCACGGGATCCTTGCGTGTACCGACGCCGGCGGACACGTTGATTGAGACGATCTTGAACGAGCCTTCCGGGGCGGCGGCCTCCTTCTCAGCGGGCTTCACCGGACGCCTCCTTGGTCTTTTCCAGCAGCGTCAATCCTTCAACGTGCATGTTCTTGTCGACCGCCTTGCACATGTCCCAGATCGTCAGTGCCGCTATGCTGGCGGCGGTCAGGGCTTCCATCTCGATCCCGGTCTTGTCGGTACAGATAGCCAGGCTTTCGATGTCGACACGGTCGTCCCGAATGACAAAGTCAACGGCTATGCGATCGATCTCGATGTTGTGACACAGGGGGATCAGCTCGGCCGTTCGCTTGGCGGCCATGATACCCGCGATGCGGGCTGCTGCGAGGACGTCGCCCTTGGCCATGCCGTTGGCGCGTACGAGTGCTATCGTTGATGGAGCCATGAGTATGGAGCATGCCGCCCTGGCCGTCCTCCGTACGCGAGGCTTTCCCGATACATCGACCATGGACGCTTTGCCGGCGCCGTCGATATGTGTCAGTTCGGATCCCGTTGCCATCTATCCTCCGATCGCGCTCACCAGGTGGGCGCTTGCGCGGCTTCCGCATGCGGGCTTGAGGCCCACGCAGGCGCGGATGCTTTTTTCTATATCATTCCAGTCGACTGGAACCGACGCGTCGCCATGCAGGCAGGGCTTGAGCTCGCCTATGGCCAGGAGCCGTATCCGGTCGCATATGGCGCACGGCGACGGGCGTTCGTAGCGCTCGTCGTCGAATTTGACCTCGTCCAGGCGGTAACGCCGTATCGTCTGGACCGAGCAACCCTCGTCAGCCGCGAAGGAACTGACGGTGGCCAGGTCGGCCAAATCGTCGTTCTCGCCGATGACTATGTTGAGCTTGACCGGCAATCCGGCGGTCCGTGCCGCGCGGACGCCGGCGATCGCGTCGTTCACCTTGCCGCCTCGCGTCAATGCGGCATAGCGCGACGGATCCAGCGTGTCCAGCGATACGTTGACGCTCGACAGGCCACGACGCTTGAGATCGGCGGCCAGCGGCGCGAGCAGGGTGCCGTTGGTTGTCATGGCAAGGGTGACGATGCCAGGGATTTCTCCGAGCATCGCTACAAGATCGACGATGCCCCGTCGAACGAGCGGTTCACCGCCCGTCAGCCTGATTTTGTTGAAACCGAGACCCGTCGCGGCACGAACGACGAGCGCGATCTGCTCAAGGCTGATTATCCGCTCGTGCGGTACGAAGGGTATGCCGTCCTCGGGCATGCAGTAGGCGCAACGGAGGTTGCAGCGATCGGTGACCGATACGCGCAGATAATGGATGGATCTACCGAACGAGTCTAACATTGCGCGTCGATCCTTCCTTGATATCGGTCTCGTCGATTTCCAGGCGAATGAAGCCGTCCGCGTCGGCGAGCGCCTGCAGGGCCGACGAGCCGCCGTAGCGTACCGGATGCGCACCGTCCCCGTCGATGCGTACGGGTAGAAATTCCACCCGGTTAGCGGGTTTGCGGCATATGCATTCGGCCAGCCGTACCGGAACCGCCAAGGGTTTGATCGTGATCCCCGAGAGTGCAGCGAGCAACGGTTTGACCAGCAGCTCGGTGTTGACGAATACCGATACGGGATTTCCAGGCAGTCCGAATACGAAAGCCCGGTCCGTCCGGCCGAAAAACGTAGGCTTGCCTGGTTTCATGGCCACGCCGTGGAATTCCTTGCGAACGCCGCAGGCGGCAAGGGCCCGGGGAACGTAATCGAAGTCGCCCATCGAGACGCCCCCCGACAATACGAGCACGTCGCAGGTTTCCAGTGCCGAGCGTATCGCCGCCTTGGTTTCAGCGTAGTCATCAGGCAGGCTGCCCAGATCCGTGGGGGCACAGATTCCTCCTGCGAGCTGGGCCAGTATCTGGGTGCGGTTGGAGTCGTAGATTCGGCCCGGGGCAAGCGATGAACCGGGTTCTGTCAATTCTGTCCCGGTCGAAAGGATACCGACGATCGGCCGGCGCGCAACGTCTATCGATGCCCGGCCATCGGCGGCGAGTATGGCCAAGTCCTGCGCCTTGAGGATGCGGGGACATAAAAGTTCGTCACCCTTGCGGATATTCTCGCCTCGCATGATGATGTTGGACACCGTCTCGGACCGGCTGAAGGTTACGCGTCCGTCCCGCTCCTCGCTCCACTCGACGCGCTGAATGCGGTCGGCGCCCGGAGGAAGCGGCGCGCCGGTCATGATCTTGACCGTTTCGCCTGGCTCGAGGGGCCGTTCGTCGCTGTCACCGGCGGCGATGACGTTTCGCGCGCGGAGGGGCTCGAGCGGCAGGGGTCCTCCCTCGCCGGCTTGCCATGCCCAGCCGTCCATGGCCGCCTTGTCAAATGGCGGCTGGTCCATGGAGGAGACCACAGGAGATGGAATAATGCGTCCCAGAGCGGAAGCCAGAGTTGCCGTCTCAGTGTCCGGAGCGTGACAAAAACTGGTCATCAGCCGAACGGCATCGTCGGGGTATATCACGAGCGTCCTCCATGAGCGATTGTCGTTGCCGATGTTGAGTCGGGAGAGACGATGCGGTTGGCGTCGAAGACGAAGCGGCGATCGGCCACGTCCAAGGCCAGCGCCGCGTCGTGGGTACTGAAAATCAGGGTCGCCCCCGACCGCTTGAGTTCGGCGATGATGCCGCGTACCGCCGCCTGGCTCGCCTCGTCCATTGAGGACGTGGGTTCGTCCAGTA
>SPCK01000357.1 GCA_004525355.1 Spirochaetales bacterium | reverse complement strand
TCGCCTCCAGTTCACGCTGGAATACCGATCCTGCGTCCGCCGGGGCATTCCCGACGATGGCTGACTCAGCGGCCTCGAAACCATCCTCCGGATGGGCAAAGAAGTCACCACGCACGCTGATGGCTTCGATGATGCCATCCGTCCAGCTCAAATCCATCCGCAAGAGCTTGCCTCCGCGGGCCTTGCCTACGTAAGCTCCCTTCATCGGCTGCCTCCCGTCGCGCTCGCCAGCGCTTCATGGCCTTCTCGGGCGTGATAGCTGGTTCGAGCCAACGGCCCGGATACGACCGAGGAAAACCCCTTTGCCCGAGCCAGCTCTGCGTACCGCTCGAAACGGTCGGGCGTTACATACTCGACCACGGCTATCTGTGAAAGCGTCGGCTGAAGGTACTGGCCCAGCACCAGGATATTGCACGCGTTCTCCCGCAGTTCGTCCATGGCGGCAGCGACCTCGTCCCCGGTTTCACCCAGTCCGAGAATCAGGCTCGTCTTGGTCGGAATTCCGGCTTTTTGCCCAGCCTCCCTGAGGGTTCGCAGTGAATGGTCGAACGACGCCCTGGCATCGCGTATGCCCTGCAAGCGGCGCACGGTCTCCACGTTATGGGCCAGTACATCGGGACGGGATGCAAGGAGGACATCCAGCTCGTCGCCCCGGAAATCCGGTATGAGGACCTCGACGAGCGTATCCGGGTTGAGCGAGCGGACAGCGGATACGCATCTGGCAAAGTGTCCCGCTCCCCGGTCGGGGAGGTCGTCACGGTCAACGCTGGTGATCACGGCGTAGCGCAGGTCGAGTTCCCTGATCGCCAGGGCCAGCTCTTCCGGTTCTCGATCGTCGATCGGCGCGCCCTTGCTTGCGGTAGCCACGGCGCAAAAACGGCAGCATCGCGTACAGGTATCGCCGAGCACCATGAAGGTAGCGGTGCCGTTGCCCCAGCATTCGGCCTTGTTGGGGCACGCGGCCTCGTCGCATACAGTATGCAAACCCCGCTTGGACAACAAATCGCTCATGACTCGCCATCGAGTGCCGCGAGGTATGGCCACCCTGAGCCAAGCCGGCTTCCTTCCCGCGGGTACTGCGGGATATTCGGGTGTCCTTACGGTATCCAAACGACGCTCCTTCAGGTCTTGAGACGGTTGATGAACAATCGGGCGGCCGAGCACAGATCCTCGACGGAATCTTTGTCCAGCATGGTCACGCGAAAAATCGCAGCCTCTATGAGTGCGTAGAAAAGTTCGGTAACCGGCTTGAGGGGTACGCGCGCCAATTCGCCTTTTTTCTGCCCGGAAATGACGACTCCGGCGATTATATGCCGCATTCGGATGGTCCTGCGTCGTACCCGCTCGGCGGTATTGCCCCCCGAGCGCTTCATGTACGTCAGGTAGGCCATGATCACCGACAGCAGGCGCGCATGCTCCACGCAGCTCTGTACCGTCATTACCACCACGCGCTCCAGCTTTTCATAGGATGCGAGTTCGTCATCCACGACGATGGTGCGGATCGATTCCTCCAGCTTCTCTGTGAATCGTTTGATGCTGAAGGTGAAAATCTCGCGCTTGTTCTTGAAATACAGGTAGAGGATGGTTCGGGTAATGCCGCAACGATCCGCGATCTTCTGGAAGGTGGTATCGGCATACCCTTCTTCCACGAATACGTCCAGTGCTTTTTCGAGAATTTCCTTCTTGCGTTTCTCGTGCTCGACGATAGCGGACATGGGATCCTCCGATGCAACGGTTCGTACTGGTTCAACTCCGAAAGCGTGGCGGAACGCCACACTTTCTACCTTGACGAAAATAGACTTTCGCGTCAAGTATCAGAGCAAGGTTCCCTTTCAATGGACCAGGCCAAAACCCAACTTCTTGTCGACAGGATGGTGCCGTGCATTTCGATTACGACGCGACGGATACTGATTTTCTCCCCGCACCCCGCTATCACCCGGACGAGATTGAAATCCAATGCGCGGATTTATTTTCCATACCACTGACCACGGGTATCCTGGACCTGCCCTTTATTCTTTTCGTGGTGAACGACAAACGCCAGATCATCTGGTTGAATCATAAGGCGGCGGAGTCCATTCGCCTGGAGCATGCCATCGGCCTGCGACCGGGAGAGGCCCTGGGTTGCATCCACTCCTCCGAAAATGCCGGTGGATGCGGAACTACGCGATTCTGCCAGTACTGCGGCACTCCCGCCGCCATCATGAAGGCGTTGGCCGGTACTGAGGACATGGAAGAATGCGTCATCCAGCTCAACGAAGGCTACGACCTGGATGCGCTGGATCTTCTGGTCTGGGCCAAGCCGCTGAAAGCCGGCGCCGGAAACTACATACTATTCGTGGCGCAGGACGTATCCGACCAGAAGCGCCATGAAGTCCTGGAGAGAATTTTCTATCACGATATCGGAAACACCATCGCAGGCATCCGATCCATGCTCGAGCTTATCACCGTGGCAAAGGACGACGTGGGAGTGGACTACCTGCGCTACCTCCGCTCCGCCGCCGACCAGCTGGTGGAGGAGATAGACTCCCAGCGCGCCCTCAAGGAAGCCGAGGCGGGAACACTCGCGGCCGAACCTATCCAAGTGGACCTGAGCGACACCATCGAACGGGCCGTACGGCTTTTCGACTATTCCGCAGTCAGCAGGGACATCCGCGTCGAGGCGTACAATCATTGTGAAAACTGCATCGTGGTCTGCGATCCCGCCCTGGTATGCAGGATCGCCGTAAACATGCTCAAGAATGCCTTCGAGGCCTCGGAACGGAACCGGACGATACGGATCGGGTGCGACGATTCGGGTACCAGCGTATCCATCTGGGTCTGGAATCCAGCCGTCCTCAGCCAGGAAGCGAGGCTCCGCATGTTCCAACGCTCTTTCTCGACCAAGGGCAAAGGCCGCGGCCTGGGCACCTACGGCATGAAGATACTCGCAGAACGCTACTTGAACGGTTCCGTATCCTTCACCTCCGAACCCGAAACGGGCACAACGTTTCGCCTGACCTTGCCTAAATGGCACAACCCCTCGTAATCCGCACAAGGGAACGTTCCCGTTCCCTTGATGCG
>SPCK01000023.1 GCA_004525355.1 Spirochaetales bacterium | reverse complement strand
TGCGTTCAAGCGTATAGCCGGCGGGCGTTTCGATGTGGATCTCGAATTCCCCGGTATCCGTCGGTGGGATGAAACTGACCTTCAGGATCGAGAGCAGCAGTACGCTGGCAATCAGGAAGGAAGCGGAGACTGCCAGCGCAAAAGCCTTGTTGCTCAGGGCGGCTTCGAGCGCGTGCCGGTATCCTCGTTCCAGAGTGTCGAACATTCGGTCGATGGAAGCCTCGAATTTTCGCAGGAAACGTGGTTTCCTGACTTCGTCGTCGGGCTTGAGGATGAGGGACGACAGCCAGGGAACGACCACGACGGCGACCAACGCCGATGCAGCCAGCGAGAACACGATGGCCAGGGACAAGTCGTTCATGATGACGCCGATGATGCCCGTGAGGAACAACAGCGGCGCGAACACGCATATCGACGTGGTGGTAGACGCGAGTACGGCCGCTCCCACCTCGCCGGCTCCCGTCAGGGCGGCAGAGCGTCTGTCCCTCGTTTTTTTGAAGTGCCGGTAGGTATTCTCCAGGATGACTATCGAGTTGTCCACGATCATGCCGATGGCCACCGTCATGCCCGCCAGGGACAGGAGGTTCAGGGACCTGCCCGTGCCGTATAGACCCAGTAGCGCGAAGAGTATTGACAGCGGTATGGATACAGAAATGATCAGCGTCGCCCGCAGGTCGTGAAGGACGAACAGGATTACCAATATCGTCAAGGCCAGTCCGGTAAGGGCGGCGGAAAAGACCGTTTTCAGGGAGCGCACCGTCGTCTCGCTCTGGTCGCTGACGACCGCGTAGTCCACGGTTCCCCTCGTGTCGGTACGCATTTCGTCCAACGCTTCCCGGGCTGATTTCACGATGGCGATGGTGTCGCCCTCATCGCGCTTGAGCACATCAAGCATGATGTAATCCTGGCCGCCGGATCTGATGCGGACCCTGACCGGCTCGGGGACCGGGCCGATTTCCGCGACATCCCTGAGGAAGATGTACGAGCCGTCTCCGAAGCCGACGGTCAGGTTGCCTAGTTCCTCGAAGTCGTCGAAGGCTCCGGATGCGGTAAAGGACATTTCCCGCGAGCGGTACAGCGCCGATCCGGAGGGGACGTTCAGGTTATTGGCACGCAAGGCCTCGTAGACGTTCAGCGCGGAGATGCCGCGCGATTCAAGCCCCGCCGTGTCCAGGATGACCCTGGCCTCCATGTGGGACCCGCCGACCAGGTTTATCTTGGAAACGCCCTTTATACCCGAAATAATCGGGACGACCCTGTCTTCCAGGTATGTGGTAAGGGCTTGGGGGTTCATGCTCGATGAGATGCGCACCGAGAAGATCGGCAGGAACGCGCTCGCTTCGTTCAGGTAGATCACCGGCGCCCCGTCGATGCCGTTCGGGAGGTCGTCGACGATGGCGTTCAGGAGCTCGCGCATCTGCGGCAGCTTCTCCTGGATATTCACGTCGGCGCGGAATTCCATGCTCACGACCGAGTACGAGTCGGAGCTGGCCGATGAAAGCCTGGAAACACCGGCCAGCGTGGACATCTGGTTCTCTATCAGGCGGCTGATGTCGCGTTCCACGTCACGGGCGGCGGCGCCCGGGTAGACCGTGACTATCGTGGCCTTGGGAAGGGCTATAGGCGGGATCATTTCCGAATTGAGCGCTGTTCCCGCAATTACGCCGAACACGATGAGTGAAATAAGAAGGATGGCGACGATGGCCGGATGTTTTACCGCGAAATCCGATATGACCATTACGGCGTGCCTCCGCCGATCACGCTTACCGCGGATCCGTCCCGCGCGAAGTAGTAACCTTCCACTATGAATTGGCGGCCGGCCCATTCTTCGGGAACCACGAATGCCTGGTCAGAAGCTTTTTCCGGTATGAACGAGAGGGATCGCGCCACGTTGTCCTGCACGTACCACAGTGTCGTCCCGCCCGCAAGCGCCGCGAACGGCAAGCTGAGTACGCTGGTCCAGCGGTCAAGCTCAAAGGTGACCGTGACGAACATGCCGGGTCGCAAGGCACGGAGGTTTCCTTCTATCGCGACGGTAGTCTCGAAATTCTTGGTTTCGGAGGAAACGAAAGGGCTGACGCTTTTAAGGCGGCCGGCATTGACGCTTCCGTCAGGGCCGGCGATGAGAATGGGCATGAAGGCTTGCGCATCGGTGAATAAGCGGTAGTATCTTTCTGGGATTCTTGCGCGAACCACGAGGTCGTCGAGATCCCCGATGGTGAACAATGGGCGCTCCGGTGACGCGATGGATCCAACCGACAGATGCTTGATCAGTACCACGCCATCAACGGGACTGGTCACGTTGGCGTAACCCAGCTGGAGCCGTGCCAATTCGTATTGGGATGCGTAAGCGTCGTATTGGGCCTTGGTCTGGTCGTAATTTTGCTGAGTGGTCGCACCGGCGCGGAAAAGCTGGGTCACGCGCTCGAAGCTGGATTTTGCCGACAGGTAGGCGGCTTCCGCCTGCTTTAGCTGGAGTTCGTAGCGCGCCGCATCCACCCGCGCGATGATATCGCCTTTTTTGACAGCCTGGCCGGCGTCCACGAACAGGTCCTGCAGGATGCCGGATACAAGCGGCAGCACGGTTATCATATTCTCCGACTCGATATGGGCGTTCAACTTGAGCGAGCGCGTGATGTCGCCCCGGAGCGGAACCGCAGTGCGAACCGGAATCGGGGGCAGCTCGACTGCAGCCTTCGTCGTACCCGAGCTGACTGCCTTGAATGCGATTGCGCCGCCGAGCACGGCGATGGGGATTAACCAGCGGGCGAATTTCATGTACGCCGGTACAGGTTGTTTCACGTCCTTCTTCCTTTCGTGATCATCGATCAAAGATGAGCGAGCCTTTGAGCGCATCCGCGCCGCGGTCGGTCAGGATTCCTTCAAGCACGGCGCGGAGCGAGTCCCGCAGGATATCGGCCCGGGCGAAGGGTTCGTCATCGAATTCTTCTGTGAAAATAAGTCCCTCGACGATGTTGACAAGCACCCAGGTAAGGCGGCGGGCATCGTAGTCGATTCGAACGAGGCCGTCTTCGATTGCCTGGGATACCACGGTGTGAATGAAGCCCCTGAGCTTGGCTCGTAAAGTACGGTGCAGTGTCGGTAGCCCCGGTTCTGCGGCTGCCGTTTGCCGGTTTCCCATGATTCGGCCGCCGGAGCGGAGTTCCGCGAAGCCGCGTTCGACGATCGTATTGAGCCGCTCGATGAACCCCCGGGAATCGTCCTGGACAACGTCTTCGAAGGTCTCAATGATCTGGGCCATCCATGACGAGGCCGCTTCATCGAGTAGGGCGAATCGGTTGGCGAAGTAATTGTAGACGGTTTTCCTGCTGACTCCCGCCAGGTCCGCGGCGGCTTCCACCGTCAGGCCTTCTGCTCCATGGCTCTTGAGCAAGGTCTCAGCCGCGCCAAGTATGCGCTCCCTGGTTGCATCGGACATTTTTCATCCTTTCGAGTACACAAAATACCCATATACTGTGTAATATGATGCACAACATGGGTAGTTGCAATGGAATTTGTCCATTAATCGTTATTGGAATTGAAAATTCGCTTTTGGGGACAGAGCTGACAAAATGTGAGAAGCAAGGAGGATCCATCGTCGATACAAGGCGTTCTTGCGTTGTAACCCGTTCGCGGGTAGACTGGAGCGCCGGAGGTACCCATGCAAGCCACGTTTGAAACCATTCAGCTGACCTGGACTGCGGACGCCAATATCATCATTGGACAATCCCACTTCATCAAGACTGTGGAGGATATCGCCGAAATCATGGCAACCAGCCTGCCTGGAGCAAAGTACGGATTCGCTTTCAACGAGGCCTCGGGTCCATGCCTGGTCAGGACCGAGGGAAACGACGACGCACTCATCCGCAATGCTGTCAGCTGCGCACGGGCCACCGGGGCCGGGCACACGTTCTATTTGGTGCTCGGGCCGGGAGCGTATCCGATCAACGTGCTGGATAGGATCAAGGCCTGCCACGAGGTTTGTCGCATTTTCTGCGCCACGGCGAATCCGCTCCAGGTCATAGTGGCCCGTACGGATCAGGGCGCTGGCATCATGGGCATCATCGACGGCGAATCTCCCAAGGGTTTGGAGGGAGATGCCGATATAACCGAACGCAAGGGTATGCTCAGGCGCTTTGGCTATAAATTTTGCTGACTACTGAATTACGGAGGAATATCGCCATGATAGTCAAAGGTTCAAAGATTGCATTCATAGGTACGGGCATCATGGGCGCCAGCATGGCTGGGCATTTATTGAAGTCCGGCGCCCAGGTAACCGTATATTCGCGTACTCGCGCCAAGGCCGAGGGACTCATCGCCGCCGGTGCGCGCTGGGCTGATTCCACGGCCGCCGCGACCGCAGGCGCCGCTATCGTGTTCACTATAGTGGGATATCCCGCGGATGTAGAGCAGGTTTATTTCGGCCCCGAAGGCATCATCGCCAGGGCAGAGGTCGGAGCCATACTGGTGGACGCCACGACAAGCGATCCCGCGCTTGCGGTTCGCATCGCTGAGGCCGCCGCCGCTCGCGGCCTTGTTTCATTGGACGCCCCGGTTTCCGGCGGCGACACGGGCGCCAGGAACGCGACGCTGTCCATCATGGTCGGCGGGGACGAGACAGCCTTTCGTGCGGTCAAGCCCTTTTTTGATGTAATGGGCAAGGCCGCTGTACGCCAGGGCGGCCCCGGCGCGGGGCAGCATACCAAGATGGCCAACCAGATTGCCATAGCCGGTACGCTGGCCGGCGCGGTCGAGGCGATTATATATGCGGAAAAGGCTGGTCTGGAACCGCGTCGCGTGCTGGAGAGTATCGGCGGCGGCGCGGCGCAAAGCAGTCAACTGGTCAACATGGTCCCGCGCATGCTCGATGGCGATTTTGAACCGGGTTTTTACTCCAAGCACTTTCTCAAGGACCTGCGTATCGCCCTGAATTCCGCAAAGGCCATGAAGGTCGATCTGCCAGTCCTGGCGATGGCCGAACATCTGTTCTCGCGCATGAGCGACGAAGGCTACGCCGAGAAGGGAACCCAGGCGCTCTATCTATTGTATAAACGCGGACTCATTTGATGTCCGCCGATGAATCCAGCGAGGGGCGCCCGATTTACGATCGGCCTTTCGTTGCCCCGCCTGAAAGCATCGTGAGTGATGGGGCCTTCTCGTATGGTTGCTTCAATGGCCCAATTCCCCGGACGAATATACTCGACGTGGATATGCCATACCATTATCAAGTTCCCTGCTGGTTCAAGAAGAGCCGCTGCAAACAATGGCGAGCGTTCCAGCTTGGGGACTCGCGCTATTTCGTCTTTACGGCCATGTACGAAGCCGGGATCTTCGGGCTGGCCTTGTTCTATATCTGGGACCGGGAGAGAAAGCGGGCCCATGAGTACCGTAGGCTTGTTCCCCTGCGTTCCTTCGGTATCGGGGAAAAACTCAACGGTGAGCAACTTGAGTTCGGCGACCGCCATGGACACATTATGTATCGTACCGACCTGTCCAAGGGAGAGGTCCTCATCGAGGCTTCGGTTTCCCGACGTGGCCGACGCCCCGCCTTCTCCGCGGGGTTCAGGCTGGCGTACAACGGGCGGCAGACCTCGGCTTGCTCCTCATGCTTGCCGCTCGGACTCAACCGCGCGATGTACTCAGCCAAGGTGCTCATGCCGATGGAGGGCTGGGTGCTTGCGGACGACGAGCGTTACGAGATGATCGGAGCCGACGCCATGGGGATAATGGACGATCACAAGGGTTTCTATCCCTACCGCATGCATTCCGATTGGGTGACCGGCTTCGGCATCGATGGCAAGGGCCGCAGGGTCGGTTTCAACTTGACGGACAATCAGGTGCGCGATCAGTCCGTTTATAACGAGAACATCCTGTGGATCAACAGCCGTGCGTTTCCCCTTCCACCGGTCAAGGTGACCCGACCGCACGGCCCGGCCGCAGAATGGCACATCCAGGATACCGAGGGTCTCGTGGACCTATTGTTCCGTCCCGAGCGAAAGAACGATATCAAGCTGAACGCCCTCGTATTCGCGGTAAATTATCATGGACCCTTCGGTTCCTTCGAGGGAACGTTGCGATCGCCGGACGGCTCGGAACGCATCGCCGTAAGAAGCCTGTATGGGATGGGCGAGAAAAAATATCTGCGGGTATAAATGGAGTACGACTCATAATCAATAGCGTAATCCAGGAGAAGTTCATAAGGTTTTTCGTGATCGCCCCGCCGCCGGTTGGCTACCCGGAATTCGAGCGGGGCAGGACGGACGTGCAAGACGGAGGCAACATCGTTTTCCTGTCGATGGATACGATGGGCTCCCAGCTCTACGTCTTTGGGGGATCGTACCTGCGCGATTACCAGTTCTGCCTGACTGACCGGGCAGCGCTGAATGTATCGATCGGCGGCTCGGCGCTCGCAGGTAGCGAATATAGCCTGCTGATGGTCCAGGCGCCGCTTCACTCGGGCGCCATCCTGACGGCCATCAAGACGCCGAGGCTTCCTGTTCGGGGGGCTGGGCGCCAACCTGGGAATATCTACAATGATCATCCCGATGCCCACGATACTACCATCTGTAACCGACGACACGACAATGATGACGACCACGGTTTCTGGGACGGCCACCGCCGGAGCACAGGGCAACTGGTCTGTCGGTATCGGTCGCGCTCAGGTGGCTGCTCGGGAAAGTTGAAGCGATGGAATAGCCCGCTGTATCGATGGGGCGACCTGGCAATTATAAACCCAGCTTTTCCTTGAAGCGCTCCAGTTCCTTGCCCGCGAGGCCGGAATCCTGCCCGGCGAGCATCCGCCGTATCGCGGCCAGCTCGCCCGCGGAGATGCGGCGCCCGCCCAGGAAATGCTCGCGGAAGCTGGCGCAGGCCAACGGCGCTACGGTTTCCGCGATCTTCAGGATCACGGCGGCATAGTCGCGTATCTCCTTCTGGGCGTGGGCGTCCAGCCTGAGCGACAGGAAGCGGAAAAGGTTGTGCAGGTCCATCTGCCAATACCACTCGGTGTACATCGACAGGGGCAGGTTTACGCGGGCCAGCTCTCGCGCTATACCCGCATCGATGAGGCTTGAGTAGGCTGCGTAGGCTTGGCTCTGTCCCTGACGTAGCGTATCGATGACGCGGTCGGCTTCCACCGGATCCACGGGTTCTAGCTCGCGCCCCTGCTTGTTGTCCGCGCTCTGGTGGGCAATATCCCCGGGGGCGGGTACCCAGAATTCGTCGCGCATCACCGAGTAGCGCCCGGATATCTCGTTGACCCGGGCCGTGCGGTGTCGAATCCATTGGCGGGCGACGAAAATCGGCATCTTGATATGGAAGGTCAGCACGACCTGCTCGAAGGGCGAAGTGTGCTCGTTGCGCAGGAGATAGTCGATCAGGCCGGCGTCCTCTCGGACGGTCTTGGTTCCGCCGCCATAGGAAACGCGGGCGGCCTGCACGATACGCTCGTCGCCGCCCAGGTAGTCGACCAATCGGACGAAACCCTTTTCATGTACATTGAATTCCTTGTCCAGGATCGCATCGGCTTCCTTGACTACGCATCGGGCCATGATCATGCCTTTCCGTTTTCCGCTGGCGTTGAGCTGATAGCCTGCTCGTGTGGAAAACCCGCAAAATTTCCGTAAAACAAGCCAATGGTCCGCTTGCCCGACGCGGGGCCGTGGTCGTCGGAACCATAGGTAATGAAGAAACCGTGGGCACGGGCGCGCTCGGCGACGAATTCATTGATGGCAGCTTCCTGTTTCCTGCCGTAGGCGTACGATTCTATCGCCCCGACGCCCAAGGCACGGAAATGTGCCATGAGCATATCGAGCCGGGCTACCTGGTTCCGGATACGGTCCGGGTCGTCACCGAATTCATGGCCGATATGTGGCACGGTGAGGTAGCCACCGTCCTTGAGCACCACTTTGCACACGTCAGAAAGTTTGAGCTTGGATACTTTGGTTCTGGACAACAGGCCAGACTTCAGGTAGACCTTCTTGAATCTGCGGTAGCCCATCCCCGACGCGAGTACTCCTGCCTGCTTCAGGGCGAAATATATATCCGTTTTGCCGTAGCGCAGGTCTTCCGGGCCGATAGGCGGCGCGCCGTCTGGTCTACCTGACAGGCGGGAGCGTTCGTATTCCGGAAAATCGATATCCTTGCGGCCAAATACCGACGCCGCCGACGCGAACAATGAGGCGACCATGGTCCTGCGCTCCCGCTTTACCGTCCGGAGGAGGTCTTCCGTATGTCGGTACTGTCCCTTCGGAAAGTATGCGAGTATCTCGCTCTTGTACCCAATCTCGGTATCGATGCAATCGATTTCCGTGGCCACCCAGGCGCGCATACCGAACCGCTCGGCAGCGGCGATGAATTCAGCCGATCCGGCAAGGTTGTCGTGGTCGGTCAGGGCCACGGCATCCATGCCGGCCGTATTGGCCGCGACTGCGAGCTCGGCCGGCCAGAGCCCGCCATCAGAGAAACGCGAATGTAAATGCAGGTCTGCTTTCATTATGTGTGGGAAAGGATAGCCCAGCCGGGCGCCATAGGCAAGCGCGGCTCGATGCCGCTTTACCCGGACCCGGTTTCGTTGCACAATAGCGGCGCTGGTGTACCAAAAACACAGGGAGAGCCGTATGTTCGATATAAATGAAATACTCCGGGGTGAAATCATCTTCGCCATGGAAAACCAGGAAATCGATTTCGGGATAGATATCGATACGGGTGAGGTGGTCGCGAGGAATGACGAGAACAATGAATCGGCGGAGCGGGAACGTGGAGAGATCTCGGAGCCGCCGGTATGGACCAGCGGCGATGGATTCCGGCTCATGGAGAGCTTCGCACGAACGGTCGGCGACCCCGAGGTCATGACTGCCTTGATGGCAGCCCTATCGCGAGGAAGGGGTGTATTCAGGGCCTTCAAAGATACTCTGGCGCGATATACCGAAATTGAACGCCGATGGTTCGCCTATAAGGACACCGTAATGGGCCGACGGGTGGATGATTGGTACGACAGCCTGCGCGAGGCGAGCGGCTTGGCTCGGCTGGGTCCCGAACCGGAAGAGACTTCCGAGCTTCTCGCCGGCGAATTCGAATTCCGCCGGGCGGGGGGCGAGGCGTGGCCCGAGTGCCGCGAGTTGTTCTCCCGCAGCTTGGACGAAGCCCTGGGAAAATTTCCCGAGGCGCTGGTCGAGTACGAGTACGCCGTCACCGACCGCGAAATCTCCGCCATGAATGCCAACGATCTATCGGTGTTCATGGTTGAAGCCGCGGCGGGAGCAATGGTGGCGGTGGCGGTTGCCAGGAAGATCTTCATAGCCGACCGATCGTTCGGCAAGCTGATATTCCTGTACGTCATGCCGGAGCAGAGAGACTTGGGACTCGGGCAAACGCTCTCCGAGCATGCTCGCGAAGCGTTGGCGGCCGAGGGGGTCTCTCGCTTCATCGTCGATATACCGTTCCTACCCGAGGGTTTCGGCCTGTCGCTCGCGTCGTTCGGGTACGTAGCCTTCGGGACGCGCTGGTTGCGCACCTCCGACTGATGGATGTGCCGCTCTCCTGCTTTAGCTTGCTTGCTCCGGGTGAACTCTTCCGTCCGGACCAATAAACAGTCCTTCGGCCACGAGGAGAGCGGCTTGCTCCTCGTATCCGCCTCCACGCGGCAAGGCAATGCTGCCGTCCGCCCTCACGATGCGCCACCAAGGCAAGTCCCGGGATGTCGATGACGAGTGCAGCACCCGAGCCACGGTGCGCGCCCCGTTTGTGAGACCCGCTGCCGCCGCGATCGCACCGTAGGATGCGACGCTTCCCCGGGGAACGGACCTGATGGCTTCTGCTATTCTGTTTCCTACCGATTCCATACGAATATTCTAGCCGTTTCTGATCGTTCTTGACAGTTTTTTCGCGAATGTGCTAGCGTTCCGCGCATGCTATACTGGCGGGATTCCGCGGTTGCGGACCGTATTGCATGCATCACTCGTCATTCGGCAGGCAGGAAACCGTTTGGACGGCGGCGGGAAATCGCGTTTTCCCTTGTCTTTCAACGAAAACAGGAGGCCGGCTTATGAAAACATGTGTATTGTTCCCCGGACAGGGGGCTCAGAGTATCGGTATGGGCAAGGATTTCTATGAGACCAGCTCCAAGGTCCGAGCCATGTTCGAGGAAGCGTCCGACGCGTCCGGAATCGCGCTCAAGGCGCTAATATTCGACGGCACTGAAGAAGATCTCAAGCAGACCCGCAACACGCAGGTAGCCCTTGCCTTGGTCGACTGCGCCGCGGCTGTCTGCCTGCACGAGCACGGTATCGTACCCGACGGGGCTGGCGGTTTCAGCCTGGGCGAATGGCCGGCCCTGGTCGAGGCGGGTGTCCTGCCCTTCGACCGGATGATCAGGCTTGTAGCCGAGCGCGGTCGCCTCATGGACGAAGCGGGCAAGCGATCCGGCGGTTCGACCATGGCCGCGGTGCTCAACCTGGAGCCCAAGGCGATAGAGAACGCGCTCGTGGCGGCCGGAATCGAGGACGTCTGGGTAGCCAACTACAATTCGCCGACTCAGTCGGTGGTATCCGGAACCGAAGCCGGCATGGACAAGGCCGAAGCGGCCCTGAAGGAAGCCGGAGCCAGGCGGGTCATCCGCCTCAAGGTCTCTGCCGCCTTCCATTCGCCCATCATGCGCTACGCGTACGACGGGTTCAAGGAATTTTGTACCGACGCGGTGTTCTCGAATCCGACCCTGGATTTCTTCTCCAACGTGACCGGCCACAGGGAAACCCTTGGCACGGAGATAAAGAAACTGGCTGCTGAGCAGATCATCAGTCCGGTTCGCTGGATGGACGAGGAAGCAGCCATTCTGGAAGCCGGATACGGGCAGTGCCTCGAGGCCGGCCCGGGTACCGTATTGGCCGGTCTGTGGAAGGCTGCGAGCGCCGAGATTTCCTGCAATCCATGCTCCACGGTGGACCAGATCGCCACAATATCGCTGTAGCGTACCATTGAGCCGGCCGTGCGGCAGGCTCCCATCGGAGGAAGAGAAATGAGCGACAAGCTTCTGAACGGAAAGAACAGTATCGTGACCGGCGGTTCCAAGGGGATAGGCTTGGCCATCGTCAAAGCCTTCCTGGGTGCCGGATCCAGCGTAGAATACCTGTCACGCAGCAAGGCCGATGACCACGCATCCCTGGAGGCGCTAGCCGCCGGGAACGGCGTGACGGTGCGCTGGACGACTTGCGATGTTACAGACGAAGCATCAGTGGAGGCAGTACTGGAAGCGGCCGTGGCGCGCGGCCCCATCGACGTGGTTATCAACAACGCCGGCGTCACCCGCGACGGGCTGATATTCCGCATGACCCTCGAGGACTGGAAGGCCGTCATCGATACCAATTTGACGAGCGCCTTCCTGGTGTCGCGTACCGCGGCGCGGCACATGATCAAGCGGCGCGCGGGCAGCATTGTGAACGTATCCAGCGTGGTCGGTATCATGGGCAACGGCGGACAGACGAACTACGCCGCCAGCAAGGCCGGCCTCATCGGCTTTACCAAGAGCCTGGCTCGCGAAGTGGCCAGCCGAGGTGTTCGCGTCAATGCGGTGGCTCCCGGATTCGTGGAAACAGCGATGACCGAGAAGATTCCCGGCGAAGCCAGGGACAAGCTCAAGGCATCGATCCCGCTGGGCCGGACCGCCGCCCCCGAGGAGATCGCGTCTGTCGTGCTGTTTCTCGCCTCCGACATGGCATCCTATATAACCGGAGAAGTCGTCAAGATAGACGGCGGAATGGGAATGTAAAATGGAAAAGCGACGCGTGGCGGTAACCGGTCTGGGAGTCGTATCGCCGGTTGGCAACGATGTTCCTTCATTCTGGGAGAGCATCAAGGCGGGCAGGAGCGGGATAGGCCCGATAACCCATCTTGACGTTTCGGAGTTGACGGTCACCATCGCCGGTGAGGTCAAGGATTTCGACCCCTCGCTGCGTATGGACGGCAAGGAAGCGCGCAAGATGGATCGGTTCAGCCAGTTCGCCATCTACGCCGCAATGGAGGCGATGGAGGACGCAGGCTTGAAGCGGGCTGATCTTGACCCGTTCCAGACGGGCGTTTGCCTGGGTACCGGCCAGGGCGGCGCGATAAGCATCGAGGAGGCCTTCGTCCGCATGTGCGAGCGAGGGCCGGGACGCATACCGCCCATGACGGTCGTCAAGAGCCTGGCCAACTTCGGGGCGGCCAATATCGCCCTGAACGTGGGCGCCCGCGGGCCATGCCAGTGCATCGTCACCGCCTGCGCGGCCGGAACCGACGCCATCGGGACCGGCTTGCGCTGGATCCGGGACGGCCACGCTGACGTTGTCTTCGCTGGCGGCTCGGAGGCCTGCATCACCAAGTTGGGTATCGGGGCGTTTTCCATGATCCAGGCCCTGTCCACCCGGAACGACGAGCCGGAGAAGGCCTCGAGGCCGTTCGACAGGGATCGCGATGGTTTCGTCATGGCGGAGGGCGCTGGCGTCCTCGTGCTGGAGGACTGGGACCGTGCCGTCGCTCGGGGAGCCCGGATCTACTGCGAACTGGCCGGTTTCGGCACGACCTGCGACGCGCATCACCTGACCGCCCCGGATCCCGATGGCTTGGGCGTGGCCCGGGCCATGACTCTCGCGATCGCGGACGCCGGGTTGAAGCCGACCGATATCGATTACGTCAACGCTCACGGCACCTCGACGCCAATGAACGACCCCATCGAGACCAAGGCCATCAAGCACGCGTTCGGGGATCACGCGCGGGTTCTCAAGATCTCGTCCATCAAGTCCATGGTCGGTCATTGCATTGGCGGGGCAGGCGGTATCGAGTCTGTAGCGTCGGTTCTGGCCATCAGGGATCAGTACTTTCCGCCGACCATCAACCTGGACAATCCCGATCCCGAGTGCGACCTTGATTATGTCCCGAACAGGGGCGTGGCTGGAACAATCCGCGCGGTTGTCAAGAATTCCATGGGATTCGGCGGCCAGAATGCCGTGATCGTATTCAAGAAGGCATAATGTCGGGAAAATCCGCGCGGTAACAGCCGGGTTCGCGGATATAATTTTTGCGCGACCGGGTGCAAATGCTGTATCCTTGGGTTGCCCCCGAACCGCTGTGCGGAACGCGGGCAGCCCGGAGGCTCACCATGCAAGCCAGTGCTCCCGTCGTCTCATCCGGAACCCCGAGGCCCTTCGGGGCGAACATCACGCCGGA
>SPCK01000338.1 GCA_004525355.1 Spirochaetales bacterium | reverse complement strand
GGCGAAGAGCCTGGCTTTCATCAATCCCCGCGCCTTTACCGGCAGGGAGTACAGGTTGATGAAACCGCTTGCGTCATGATGATCGAACATCGGGCCGGTAGCGAAACTCGCCAGCGAATGATCGTACAACGAATAGGGAGAGTCCATGCCTGCACAAGTCAAGCCACCCTTCCAGAGCTTGAACGCAACGGTGCCGGATACCGCTTGCTGGGTCGAGTCGACGAACGCATTGACCGCTTCCATCAGCGGTGAGTACCACTCCCCTTCGTACATCAGCTCCGCGAAGCGCTGCGCCACGGTGGCCTTGAACGACAGGGCCTTCCGGTCGAGGCAGAGCTGCTCCAGCTTCTGGTGGGCTTCCATGATGATGGTGCCAGCCGGCGTCTCATAGACTCCCCGGCTCTTCATGCCGACGACGCGGTTCTCGACCATGTCCAGGATCCCTATGCCATGCCTTCCGCCGATTCCGTTCAGCTCCATGATGAGCGAGACGCCATCCATTTCCATTCCGTTCAGCGCGACCGGTACGCCGTCCTCGAACTGGAGTTCGACATATTCCGGTTCGTCGGGCGCAAGCTGTGGGGGTACGCACATCTTGAGCATGCCGTCAAGTTTTGGTTCGTTCATCGGATCCTCGAGGTCAAGGCCTTCATGGCTCATGTGCCACAGATTGTCGTCGCGGCTGTACGAGTCGCCGTCCTTGAACGGCACCGGGATGCCCCGCGCCTCCAGATATGCGATCTCCTCTTCCCGGCTCGCCATGTCCCAGATCCGCCACGGAGCTATAATCTCCAGATCCGGACCGAATGCCTTTATACCCATCTCGAAGCGCACCTGGTCGTTCCCCTTGCCGGTGCATCCGTGGGCTACCGCGGTGCAACCTTCCGCGATGGCCGTCTCGGCCAGGGACTTGGCGATCAGCGGCCGCGCGGCAGCCGTTCCCAAAAGGTAGCGCCCTTCATACAGCGCTCCGGCCTTGACCAATGCCCATAATGTCTCCTCGACGAATTCCTTCTTGAGATCGCAGACGATCAACTTCGAGGCACCCGAAGCCATCGCCTTCTTCTCGAGCCCTGCCCAATCGCTCGCCTGCCCTACGTCGCCGCATATTGCGATGACATCGCAGTCATAATTCTCCTTGAGCCACGGAACGATGACGGTTGTATCGAGTCCACCGGAATATGCAAGCGCTATCTTCTTCTTCATTCTAGTCTCCTTCTGAATGACGTACCGCACCCCGTGATGCGGTAAGCGATCACGAATACTCGAACGCTTCACGTCAATGACCACTGCGCCATCGAAACAGCATGAACGAGCATTGTGCCACGGTGAATTCAGACACCGCGACCTGCTATAAACCCGCGAGGGTTTTGCTATCGAACTGATACTGTGTGGAAAAAGGGTAGATTAACGACGACGAAGGCGTAGACGGAGGCGGGGAGAAACGGAAATAGCGGTAATGAGCAGATATACAGCGGAAAGGCCACCAAGACTACAACACGCGTCTTGTGGCGAGGTCATGATCGGTACCGATTGCATTGTTCAACCTCCAGCACTTTGTTACTTTGAACCGTAACAGAATATGTTTCAATGTGTCAAGACCTGCAACGCACCCTCATTCATTCAGCTTGACCATAGCCTGGAATAGGATCAAAATACTCACGTACGCGCCAGCACCGGCCATGCCGCGTTCAATTCTACCGCCGAGGGTTCCGCAATCATGCCAACTTCTCCGGTCGTCGCCACAGGCTCCGCGCATTATCGGGGTCCAAGCAACGCACCCGACTACCGAGACCAGTCCTACAATGCACTCGAAAGCAGACTCGATGCCTTGGCGGCCGGGGGCGCGAGTCGGAACGAACTCGCGACATTCATCGAGAAAACCTTCACCAAGCGCAACCGAACGATCCGGGATGTCGCTTTCCGCCGTCTCGACCCCGCTTTGGTAGAGGATGACTATCTGTTTCCACGCAAGGATCTCAATCGGTTCGCCGTCGAGAATTGGATCCGACGCGTGTTCCTGGACGGCCTCAAGCCTCGCATCACCGAGGCAGCCTTCATCTTTGGCCTGGGCCGGCTTTTCTCGACCTACAACGACCTGGGTGCGCAACACGCAACCGACGTCGACCTCAACATCATCGTGGAGGACGGCCTCTCCGCGCGGGACATCGCAGTACTGTCCCGAGGGCTCAAGGACCTGCGAGGTGAACTGAATCGTCGATTCAATATCGTTCTGGACCTGCACGCTGATTACACCCTGCAGAGGGAATCTGATGTATGCAAAGCCCTGCACAGCCAGGATAATCGCCGACGCTTTGAAGCGGCCATCTTCTACCGTACGAACGAACGCAGCATCCGCATCATCAAGGATCACCCGGAAATACGCGAACGCGTCTTTGCACCGGTGCGGGACCTGCCGGACGCGATCCTGTTCGAGCATTTTCTCGGTTTGAGCAGCGGGCACCCCACGTTCGCGAAGATCAGGACGGACGCGACCGGGCTCACCATCGGCCTTGATGGAACCTGCGAGAGAATTCAGGTCCGCACGGTCATCGGCAGCAGGGCCTTCGGCAATTACTGCCGCAGACTCTTCCCCCTTGGGCTCTTCGTCTCGCCACCAGAATGGTTTTTTTCCATGAAGTATTTCGTCAATCGCGCCTACGATTATGTCTGCTCGATGCGCACCCATGGCAGGAGCCTCAAGGCTATCGGCTTCGACGCGCCATTATCGCCCGACGGCGTCGATCCGGATTATCGCTACCTGCGCAACGCGCACAAGCTCATGCTGCATCTCCAGGAACTCATCCAGACGCGGATAGGGGCGTACGGGTTCGAGGTCGACTATTCCTGGATGTCGGGCGCCCGTTTCCAGCGACTCGTCGAGATCGGCGGCGACAGTTTCCGCGACGACTTCGACACCATGCTGCTCGATGGGGGCCTCCTCATGCCGAGCGAGGTAGAGCGGTACCGTTTATTGCGCAAGCGTATCCTCGGCCACGCGACCAATCGGTTCATGGAAGGCCACGCCCGGGACCTCAAGTCCTTTCCGGAGAATTTCCGCTACGAAACGATTCACAAGGATGCCGATCGCTACCAGATACGCGTACCCTATGCATGGTCGGATCTGGGCTTCTTCGCCTTCAATGCCATAGCCGCCCGTATCGCCAGGATCGTCGAAGGCCGGCTGCTCCTGGCCCTGCC
>SPCK01000368.1 GCA_004525355.1 Spirochaetales bacterium | reverse complement strand
CGCGCATCTCGGGATTGGCTCGGTTCCCGGGCCGCGAACGGGACGCCTCGGTCAAGTCAGCTGACCGGATCCTTGACCGCCCTGAAGCGTGCGGTATCGGTCAAGCTCCAGGTGGGAACATGAAGTAGAGAAGCCGGCGGGTGGTACACCGAGCAAGCAGCCAGTAACATCCAGAAGTTCACCTGGGCAACGGTACTCGCACGTATCACCATACAGCGTTCACCGTACATCCTGCGGACGAGCTCGATACCCTCCGAGTCGAACGCTACTGGCGTCAAGGTGCTCAAGGTGGCGTATCGGGCTCGTCAGAGGCCACGAAGTCTTCCAGGCAGCCGATCAATGCCTTGGGACACAAGCCCAGTGTGCGGTTGGCCGCGAGTATGGTTGGACTGCTTTTCGAGCCGGAACGGCTCCATCCAACCCTGCGCTTCAGCGAGGCGTTGCGGCTTCAGTGTCCGTACGCCAGCATCGCCTCAGTGTAGCCATCCAGGACGGGGGCAAACGCCGCGGCCTCGGCCCGTGCTCCGGCCAGGTCGTGCTCTTTCCAGTTACCACATTCCATCTCGGAAGCCCCGGGCAAGGGACCGTCGTAGGAAGAGAGGAACTCGAAGGCTTCTCGCGTCAACGTGATCGCATCCGCGTGCGATATCCCCCGCGTCAAAAGATAGAAACCCGTACGACAACCCATAGGCCCAAAATACAGGACGCCGCCAGAAAACGGCGAACTTCGCAGATACGTGGCCACGAGATGCTCGATGCTGTGAATGGCCGCGTTGGTAATTACCGCTTCGGTGTTCGGTTTCTTCATCCTGATATCGTAGGTGACCACGTCGCCATCGGTCCGCGAGATGTACATCCCCTTGGCCAGTTTGGTGTGATCGATCTGAAAGCTCGCTATCGTTCGTAATTCCATGACCGCCCTCCCCCTCGCCCAGTACTTCTCCAGCATACCCGCGCATCGGCCGCGGGCCATGAGGATTCGATTATATCATCATCCGGGGGAATCAGGCTCATCGAAGAGCCACGTGGACAGATAGCGCTCGCCGGACGCGCGGCCACTTCCAGGGCAGCCCACAGCGCGGCTCCCGACGATATGCCGGCGAGGATGCCTTCTTCCCTGGCCAGCCTGCGCGCCGATTCCCTGGATCTTGTGCGAGCCTGGCGCGCCGCCGGACAACAAGGGAGAATCGACCGGCTCCACCGCGATGGCCCGGAAACCGGGCTTTCGTGCCTTTATCGCCGACGATACGCCCGTGATGGTACCGCCGGTTCCGACACCGGCAACCAGGATGTCCACCATGCCGTCCGTATCGCGCCTTTCATCCCCTTTGCCGCGGCAACGGCGGCAAGCGCAATGCCGGTATTCCCGGACGTGGCCTCGATGATGGTGGCGCCCGTACCTTGACCAATGGCGTGTTCCCCACCAGCTTCGTGATATTTTCCGCATAGTTCATACTAACCTCCCTGACTACAGGTCGAGCTTCCATTTAACCGCGAAATTATGTTCAATCACACTTTTCTGACTCATTTAGTCTCGTATTAACAATCCTGATGGTCAAGTCACCACGATGCTCCAGCGCGGGCATGCGACGCCGCCCGCCGACAGGTCGGATACGTCATGTTCCGTCCTGTTTCGGCTCGACGAATCGTCTTCTGTCGACTAGACTCGACATCGGAAGCATCCGTCATGGTCGATAGCGGGGAGGCTGGAGATGGCGAACATATCGCTGGGCGCGGACGATGCGCGGGTCATCGACTGGCTGCTTGAGGACCCGGATCCGTCGCTCGCCTGCCAGGTGCGCAGGGACCTGATGGGCGAACCGGAATCCGCGCTCCTGCGGCCGCGCAGCCGGATAGGAAATACGGGCTGGGCCAGCGACCTCATGGGCCGACGCCGGCCGGATGGGCATTGGGGAAACGGAATCTACAATCCCAAGTGGACCTGTACCCACTACGCTCTATACGAATTGGTACAGCTGGAGATGCCCCGGGACAACGCGGCGTGCCGGGAATCCGCGTCCCTGCTGCTCTCGTATCCGACCGGCAGGGACGGAGGTGTCAACTACGCTAAAACCGTGGAATACTCCGATGTCTGTATAAACGGAATGATAATCTCGATTTGCAGCTGGTTCCGCCTCGACGGAGACAGCCTGCAACCTCTGGTCGACTATCTGCTCGACATGAAGATGGCGGACGGCGGCTGGAATTGCGCGTATCCTTCGGGACCACATCATAGTTCGCTGCATACGACGATTGCCGTCATCGAGGGGCTGGCAGCTTTCATTGAATCAGGGGTCACGTATCGGCAACCTGCAATCCGGGATGCGATCGCCGGGGGCATCGAGTTCATCCTGGAACACAGACTGTTCCGCTCGGACCATACCGGCGAGGTGATCCGGGACGAATTCTTCAAGTTTCCATTTCCGGTCAGGTGGAAATACGATATCCTGCGCTGCCTGGATCTGTTCAGGCGGATAGGGGTGCCCTACGACGAGAGGATGCGGGACGCCCTGGACAGGATCGAGGCTTCGCGCCGTCCAAACGGCCGCTGGAAAGCCGCGTCGCAGCCGGGAGCCACGTATTTCGTGCAGGAGAAGAACGGATCCGACGGCAGGTGGAACACCCTGCGGGCGCTCAGGACGCTCGGGCGCTATCGATTCGGCCGAATTGAGCGATGATCCTGTCGATATGAAACGAGGACAAGTATGGATATGGTATGCGATATCTGCGGCAAACGGTTTCCGGAATCCGAGCTCATCATGGGCCACGGTATCAGGCATGAGGTTGAAAACCTCATCGTCGCGGATCACCCCGGCTGGGATGACGCAAAGAGGATCTGCAAGGACGATTTCAGTGTCTATCGGCTCAAGTACATAGCCACGTTGATCGAAGAGGAAAAAGGGAGCATCCAGGATCTGGAAACCGCGGTCATCGCCAGCATTGACGAGAACGAGATCATCTCGGCCAACGTCAACGCGTCGGCCCGTGAAGCCCT
>SPCK01000347.1 GCA_004525355.1 Spirochaetales bacterium | reverse complement strand
TGCCTGGCCGCCATCCAGGCGCCCATCATCATGATGAGTCAGAACAGGCAGGAGACCAAGGATCGCCTGAGGTCCGAAAACGATTACAAGGTCAACCTGAAGGCGGAAATAGAGATACGGACGCTGCACGAGAAGGTCGACCACCTCCTATTGAACCAGTGGTCCAAGATGATGCAGATCCAGGAAATGCAGATCGACATACTCGAGGAAATCAAGAAGAAACTCGAGGATTGAGCTTGTAGAGGAATCGCGCGTCGATTGGCTCGATGGGGCGAATCGAGGCGCCCCCTCCCGGAGACGCCCCTTTCGCAGCCGCCGCACGGCCCCGTCACCTTGCGGGTTCGAGCTCCATGGTGAAGTGGCGTCGTCCATGACGTTCCCGTCCTTCGGACGGGCAACGCTCCGGACGCGCGTCCATGCGCGGCAGCACTTCACGTTCGGTGGCTATCAAGTGCCGGTTTTTCTTAATCGGCCGGCTCGAGCTCCACGGTGAAGTGCCGCATGATGGGCGCCTCATAGACGATTCGATAGCCGCGCGTAATAGCCGAGGCTCGCTCCTTGACGTTGGCCAGCGCCGCCGCGACGTAATCCATGTGCGCGTTGGTGTACGTTCGGCGCGGTATGGCAAGGCGAAGCAACTCTAGTGCGGGGTAGCGTTCCATGCCGGTTTCCGGATCCCGGTCGGCGAGCAGCGTACCGATCTCCACTCCCCGGACGCCAGCCTCGCGGTACAGCTCGACACCGAGCGTCTGCGCCTGGAATTCCTCCTTGGGCACCGCGGGCAGCATACGCTTGGCGTCCACGAAGATGGCGTGGCCGCCGTAAGGCCGCTGGACGTCGATGCCGTAGCCGGTGAGCAGTCGGCCCAGGTAGGCGACTTGCCCGACGCGCGACTCGAGATAGTCGAACTCGGTCGCTTCCCGAAGGCCCACCGAGAGAGCCCCCATGTCGCGACCTGCCATTCCGCCGTAGGTGTTGAAACCCTCGAACATAATATTGAAGGTACTGGTCTTTCGCCACAGCTCCGGGTCCTTGAAGGCCACGAAACCCCCGATGTTGACGATGCCGTCCTTCTTGCTGGACATGGTCATGCCGTCGGCATACGAGAACATTTCCCAGACGATCGTCCGTATGTCCTTATCCTCGTATCCGGGCTCGCGTTTCTTGATAAAGTACGCGTTTTCCGCAAAGCGCGCGGAGTCGAAAAACAGCGGAACGCCGTAGCGCTTGCACAGCGCCGACACGTCCTTGATATTCTCCATGCTGACTGGCTGGCCGCCCGAGCTATTGCATGTGATGGTCAGCATGCACAGGGGGATGGACTCGCGCGGGTACGCCTTGAGGACCGATTCCAGCTTTTCAAGGTCGACGTTCCCCTTGAACGGGTGTTCCACCTGCGTATCGAAGGCTTCGTCTATCGTGCAGTCGATGGCACAGGCCTTGCGGAATTCAATGTGGCCTTTCGTGGTATCGAAGTGGCTATTCCCGGGCACGACCTTACCGGCTCCCGCGTCCCCGACGCCGATCAGCGCGCTGAACAGAACGTTCTCCGCCGCACGGCCCTGGTGGGTCGGCAGGAAATATGTAAAACCCAGCAAGTCCTCGATGGTTTCCTTGAGCTTGTAGTACGATGTGGCGCCAGCGTAGCTCTCGTCGCCCAGCATCATCTCAGCCCATTGCGCGCTGGACATGGCGCCTGTGCCCGAATCGGTCAACAGGTCAACGAAAACGTACTCGCTCCTCAGGTTGAACAGGTTATACTTCGCCTCGGCGATCCAGGCATCGCGCTCGTACCGGGTTGAACGGCGTAGCGGCTCGATAGTCTTGTTTCGGTACGGTTCGGCATAGGGCAGGTCCATGGGTTTCCTCCTTTTAGAAAACGGGACGCCTGCATTGTACCCCGGCAGCCATGGTACGCCAAGGGGAGAAACCCTTGTAATTCTTTGTGTTGTAATTACTTATAGTAACATTTCGATAGAATAAATATTAACAAATGAGAAATGCTATTTTCGTGCTATCTTTGGCGCACAGTTTTATCTTTTATGGAAATGGAGAAAATCATGCGCAAACAGACCCTGCTGAAGGCGCTCGCCATTGCCGCGATCACGGCCTTCACCCTGACGTCCTGTCCGTTTCCACGGGCACGGACCCGAATCCTCCGGCGGCATCCAGCGACGCCTACTTGTCCTCACTGGTCGTCAGCATAGGCGCTACGGCGAAGGCGATTTCGCCATCATTCGTAGCCACGACATTAAGTTATTCGGTCAACGTACCGACCGCCACTACTCAGGTCACTATCGCCGCTACCGCGAACGATTCCGGGGCCAGCGTCCAGGGAACCGGCACGCTCGTGCTCGGCGACGCGGGCACGTCGACTCCGGCCGAGATTATCGTCACCGCGGGCGACGGAATAACGCAGAAAACCTATACGGTCACCGTCAATCGCGCGGCGCTCGCGGCTTCAACAGACGCAACGCTCGCTGACCTCTCCGTCAGCAATCCAATTACGGGCGGGATGGCTATAACTCCCGGGTTCGACCCGGCGGCCTTCTCATACTCCACGTACCCGGTAACCAACAACATTTCTTCCGTTACAATCAGTGCGACCGCGAATGATTCAGGCGCGACCGTCAGCGGAGCTGGTTCCAGTTCCCTGAGTGTCGGGTCCAATACCTTGGACGTAATCGTTACCGCCGCCGACGGTGCCACGACGAGCACGTACTCCATCGCGGTCGAGCGTTACGGTCCGGAAAGCACCCGCCTGTCAGCTCTGACGGCCAGTGAAGTCAGCTTTGCCTTCAATCCGGATACGAGAACCTATTACCTCAATGCCCCGAATGCGATTTCAACGACGACAATCGCCGCAACCACGGAATATAGTGGTTCCACGATGGAAATGGACATAGGCGGTGGGTTCGTGACGTTCGACGGTTCTGAGGACGTATCTCTCGTCGCAGGCGAGATGAAGACGATAACGATCCAGGTCACATCCCAGTACGCAAGCGATATCAATACGTACGAACTGAATATAACGCGCGCGGCAAGCGGAGCCTCGGCCGACGCAACGCTCAGCGCTTTGACGCTGGAGGGTGGGGATTTCGCCTTGAGTCCGGCTTTCTCTTCCGGTACTTATTCATACACGGCTAC
>SPCK01000076.1 GCA_004525355.1 Spirochaetales bacterium | reverse complement strand
CCTACCTCTGACTCTATTTCGATGCTGCGATGGCGGCGAACAGCGTTGCCCATGGCGAATCGGCTCGCCAGAACGCCGGGGGCTCGCCCAAGGGAGCGTCAACCTCGTGATTACCGGCCATATAACGCCGTCCGCTCCACAGGTGCACCCATTCCTCATCCGGAGAGCCAATGGGAAGGTGGACGAACCTCGAGGTGGCGCCTTCCACGATGACGGGGGCCACTAATAGATCTCGACCGAACAGGAACTGATCCTTGATAGCGTACGATTCGGGATCGTTTTCGTAATGGAAGAAAAGCGGACGCATGGCCGCCACGCCGTCGCGGGCGTTCTCGGCCAGGACTGCCTTTCGATAGGGTTTGAGCGAGACGAAGAGCCGGCTCGTTCGGGCGATCGCGTCGAGCGTGTCGTCGTCGGTATCGAATTGCCAGTTGTCGCCAGGCCTGTTGCCTTCGTGGCTCCGCATCATCGGCGTGAACGCGGCAAGCTCGGCCCAGCGAAGGAGCAATTCCTTCGTGCGCTTCATGCCAAAAAGCGTCGTGTAGCCGCCGATATCGCTATGGTGCACGCCATGGCCGCATACCGAAAGCGACAGAGCCGCCGTTATCACCGAGGGCAGGCCGTCGTCCTCTGACCAATCGACGTTCTGGTCGCCCGCCCACATGCTGGGACACCACCGCTGACTGCCTGTCGATCCGGCGCGCATGAACCAGACGACGTCGTCCAGCTTGCCCGCCTCGGAGACAGCCTCGTAGCAGACGCGTGCCCACATGGCCGGCCACGGATTGTGCGCAAGCATGGCCGGTGTACCGTCGAACAGGACCGCGTCGGTCGGTAGGTACTCGCCGAAGTCGGCCATCCAACCGGACAAGCCGAGGTCCACTATATTCTTGCGCGTCTCGGTCTTGTACCACTCGAACGCAGCAGGATTCGTAAAGTCCACGATGCCGGCGTCGAACTCGCCGAAATCGACCAGATAGTCCCCGCCCTTGGCATTCTTGGCCAGGAAACCTTTCGCCGCCGCCTCGTTGAACAGTGACTTGTTCGCGGCGACATACGGATTGGCGTATCCAAGGAACCGCACGCCTTCCTTTCGCCACCGCTCGATCGCCGCGGGTAGCTCGGGATAGCGCACGGGATCCCAAACCCAGTTCCAGCATAGCCTCTGGCCGAAACTGGTCATGTTGATGCCTTCCCAGTCCTGGGCCCAGATCCCGGCCACCGGGACACCCTTGGCTCGCGCGCGACGAAGCCGGCGCTCGCAGGCGTCCGTGCCGCCCTGCATTCCCAGGATTATACCGTCGTGCGTCCAGTCCGGGGGCTCGGGTTGGCGGCCGAGGAGATCGGAAACGCCCTTGGCCAGGTCCAGCATGGTCTTTCCGGCGCCGAATACCAGGCGCTCGGGCAGGTGCCAGAACTCCAGCTCATGGAATCGGGAATTCGAAAAATCGAAAACGGCGTAGGCAGGGCAGTCGACGTGCAGGAAGTAATGCCTTGTCGAGACAAATGTCGGTTGCGGGAAAAAGGTCCACCAGTAGTCGCCGCCGGCCCGGTCAGCAACGTCGGCTTCCCAAGTAATGCGGGTACGTTTGTTGCGGCCGACACCCTGCTCGCTCGTCCATAAAGGAAAGCACCGACCGCGCAGGTTGAAATACGAAAACTGTTCGCCGCCACCGAATACAGACTCGTCGGGCTCGGCCGGCAGGCGGAACCAGAAGCGATTGGAAGCCGGCCGGGAATCGGATTTTGCTCCCGAACCTCCGATCGATGTTCCCGCCCGGTCGGCTGCCATGAACTGCGACGGCTTCATGACGAGGCGGCCCCCTTCGTCGGCCAGCTCCAAATCGAGCCGATATCCGGGATCGCGGGACAACGAGATCCGTATCGCGCCATCGGCCTCGTCAATATGAAAATCGGCCAGTCCAACGCGCTCGTCGAGTTTGTCCTCGATAGTGAAGTTACCATGGTACATATCAACATGCTCGTTGCCATGACCCATGTAGGCGCATGGTTCTTCGCTTGAATGACTGAGAACCGTAATTCCGTCCAGCAGGACTGAGAATCCCGACGGGCTCCGCTTGAGAGACAGCATGGTAACCTCCGAAAAAATACCCGCCCGACTTATACGCGGGCGGGTTCTTGACAGCAGCTAATGAGTATCAGCCCTTGACGCCGCCGGCAGCGATACCGCGGATCAAGAACTTTTGCATGGCAAGGGTAAACACGAATACGGGCATGAGCATGACCGTACTGGCCGCGCACATCTGTCCCCAGGTCAGCGTGTCGCCGCCGATGAGGCTGCTTATCGCCACGGGAGCCGTCCGGGCATTCACGCCGGTCAGTATGAGCGCGTACAGGAATTCGTTCCAGCTGTTGATGAAGGAGAAAACCGCAGCGACCACCAGCCCAGGGGCAACCAGGGGGAGGAACACCATGTGGAACAGCTTCCAGCGGGAGCACCCGTCGACCATTGCCGCCTCCTCGTAGCTCTTGTCCACGGCGGTGAAGAAAGGAATGAGCATCCAGATGACGTATGGCACGTTGAAGCTCGAGTGCGCAAGCGTAATGCCGAATATCGTGTCACGCAGGCCTATGCTCCTGAACATGAGATACAGGGCGACGACAAGCGACATCTGCGGCAGCATGCGGAACACCAGGAAGCTGTACGCCAAGGCGTTGCGTCCCCGGAAACGGAAGCGCGAGATGCCGTAGGCGGCCATCGCTCCGACACCCACAGACAGCGCGGTGGAGAAAATGCCGACGATGATCGAATTGCCCATCGCCTTCATAAGCAGGCGATTCTTGAACACCAGGGCGTAGCTGGTTGTCGTCAGCTGCTTGAGCGAGAATTTCTGGCCCGAGAGGATTACGAGGTCAGTCCTGAACCCGTTGAGCAGTGTGATAACGATTGGATAGAGTTCCACAAGAAGTACGGCGATGGCGAAGAACGCGACGGCCATGGTGATGGTTTTTCTCTTTGTAGCCAGCTTCATCGGTCGCCTCCCCGTTCCTCGAGCTTCTCGAGACTCATGTTCTTGCGAACGAGCGTGACCGCGAAAACGATCGAGATGACCAAGAGGAAAATCGCCATGGCGCTGGCCATACCGACCTTCATATAGCCGAAAGCCTGCCGGTGGGTGTACAGGCTGAATAGCGTCGTCGCCATGCCTGGACCGCCTTCCGTCATCACGTACACCTCGCTGAAAATGCGTAGGGCGTCGATGATGCGCAAGAGCAGCGCCGTCAGGATAGTCGGGTACAACAGAGGCAGGATGATACTGAACAGACGCTTGCTGAAATGAGCGCCGTCAATTTCCGCGGCTTCCAGAATGTCAGTGGAAATGCCGGCGAGGCCTGCGTACAGAAGCATGAACACAAACGGCCACATGCGCCAGATATCCTGGATTATTATGGCCGCGTAGGCGAAGGTCGGGTCGCCGAGCCAGGTGATCTCGGGAGCACCGAGCGCCAACAGAAAATTATTGAGCGCGCCATACCTTGGCTGCAGCATGAATCGCCAGGTCATGCCCGAGACGACGGGCAGGAAAAACACCGGCAGGAGGATAAGCGCCCGAATAACCCGTCCGCCTTGGAATTCCCTGTTCAGCAGCAGCGCGGCTGCCAATCCCAGCACAAGTTCAAGCGGAATGGCGATGAATATGAAGCCAAGCTGCAACTTGAGGCTGTTCCAGAACTCCTTGTCCTTGACCAGGTCGACGTAGTTGCTGGCACCGATGAAACGCCGGGAGCCGCCACCGGCCGATAGGGGCCAGTCGAACAGAGACACGACGAAGGAGAAGATAATCGGGAAAATGAGTACGGCGAAGACTATGAGGAGTGCCGGCAGCAAAAAAGGAACGGGAGACCCGTGGCCTCCCGCCCCTTTCAAGGCGACTCTCCGGGGTCGGTCAGTAGCCGGCCTTCTGAAGAATGTCATTGGTCTCCTTGACGATGGCGCGCACGGCGTCCCTGGTCGGCATGGCACCGGTAATGCCCATGATCCAGTATTTCTTGACGACGTCCTGAACCTGTCCAATCTCCTTGAAGCGCGGCCTCGAAGCCGCCACCTTCATCGAATCCGCGAGCGCGGGCAGCCAAGGCTTGCTGGAAGCATACGCCGGGTTGGTCAGCGTCTCGGTGCGGGCCGGGATCGTGTTGGCCTGGACGAGTTTGTCGGCGATGGCCTTGCTGGACCACCAGTAGATGAACTCGGCCGCCGCTTCCTGGTTCTTGGATGCCTTGGGAATCGCGATGGCCCAGGCGCCGGTAACGGCGGCCTGGCCGCGGGGACCGGCGGGCGGAGCAGAGTAGGCTATCTTGCCGGCAACCAGCGACTTGGTCGGGTCCTCATAGGCGGCAATCTGGGCTGGCCAGATGAACATCGAGAACACGCCCTTGGGATCGGCGGCAAAGGCAGCCTGGCGCTCCACGTGGGCCATGGTCTCTGCGCCCTTGGGCGATATGGTCATCAGTTTCTTGTAGAATTCCATACCCTCGACGGCCTTGTCCTCATCGAGAACGACCTTGAAGGTTCCGCCGGTGAAGTCGATAAACTTGGTACCATAGGACTCCCACATGAATACCGCTTCTGAAAGTACTCCGGCGGGACCGCCATTGAAGGGTCCGAATCCGGCAGCGATGCCGTTCTCATTGAAGAACGTTCCCATCTCCAGCAGTTCCTTGAATGTCTTGGGAACGCCGAGAGCGTAGCCGTATTTGGCCTTGAACTGGGACATATAGGTCGGATTCTCGATCAGGTCCTTGCGGGTCATCCAGACGTAGAGGTTGCCGTTGATGGGCACGCCGAGTTGGACGCCGTTCCAGGTGCCGATGCTGTACATCTTGGGGGTGACAGACTTGGGATCGGTCTTGGGATAGACCGTACCCTTGTACCAAGAGTCGAAGGGCAGGAGGAGCGATGCAAATACCGGGACGTTGCCTTCATCGATTCCGACTACATCGTAATCGGTGGTCGTGTTGGTCACGGAAATGGCAGTCTTGGTAAGCACCTGCGGCGGCTGGAGCATCTCGATGTTGACCGTGATGTTGGTGGCAGCGGTAAACTCGGGAAGCATCGCCATCAGGGCCTTGGGATACGGATCATCCCACAGCAGGACATTGATCGTCCTCTGTGGCATCGCGGCAGCAGTGGCCGGAGCTTTCTCACCATTGGCAAAAGCAGCCATAGCGGAAACCGCCAGCAGAACGATGACGAAAAGCATTACTTTTGACTTCATCATATCCTTCCTTCCTGAAAAATGAAATTTCGGAAGCCTACGGCATTCCGCTCGCCTTCGGTATCGAGTGCGTATCGGCAACGGTCTGGTTCGCAAGGTGCAGCCAAACCGAGGCCCAACACTGGTATCCAGCAGGCAGGTATTAGTTTCCTACTGAAAATAATACACTGCTTAACCGCGCTGTCAATACAAACCTGTCATTTCAGCCAAAATATTCCACCGGCCAGTCAGCCCCGACCCTCATTATTGGTCGAGCCACGATTTCAGCGGCCTGGCCAGGCTCCTGCCTCGCGCTATAAAAGCGAAGGCCGCAATACAGTAGACCAGATAGCCACAGGACAGCAGTACCATGTTCCAGAATAGCGTCAAGTCGCCCAGCTCGCCAGCCTTTGCAGGCAAATTTATGCTCAATATGAAGGGAATGGCCAGTATGAATGAAAGACCCGAAGAGAGCATGTAATCGCTGGAGACCTTCGTCTTGAATTCGGGATCGAGGATGCGCAGGAGCGCCAAGCCGGTGGACAGGGTCCCCGTTGAGACGCCAAAGAGCATGATCATGCGTTCGTACCGATGATCCTTGAAAATGCGGGACGACCACCACGGTACCATCACTGTCGCGATGATGCCACCGGCCGTGGATACAACCAGAATGGGAAGCCAATATTTCCCGACGAATACCAGGGAAATAGCGGCCAGGGCTCCGGTAACCATGTAGTCCACCGCGAAACCTGACAGCCTCGACAGCGCATCATCGTCCAGTATGTGGCCGATCTTCACCTTGTCGATCACCAACCTGACCGCCATCGCCGTCACTGCGGAAAAAATAAAATTGATGCCCCAGAGATTTCGCGCCAGTTCCGTTCCCGAAGGCCCCAAGAAGGAGAGAAGCTTTCCAAGCCCCAGGAGGAGCAGATAGGAAAGGATATAGGTAAAGGCAACGGCAGCTGCGTGCAGGCTCAGCGGGTCCACAGCTTCCAGGTCGGTCGTGCTGCGCATTCCCACGGGTTTTTCGGTGCCCTTCTGCACGATTCCGGTACGCATCGACCGGTCCTTGAGGGCTTCCATCGATTCTTTGCGGAGGTAGCCCTTTCGGACGCCATAATTGACAAGGCCGACCCCGACCAGACAGGACCATAGAAAACCGAGCGCCGCCATGGTCAGGCCGACCGATCCCGCGCCCTCGAAGCCCATGGCTTCCCAACCCTTGCCAATGGCGTAGGCCTGTCCCGGCCCGAGGGCGAACCCGAGGGGCAGCGTCAGGCCGAATGCCGGGTTCAAGCCGGGCGACACGGTGCTGAAGAGCACCCAGGTCAGCAGGAGACCTATCAGGGCCTGGAATCCATATTGGGACAGGGTAACCGTGGACATGGCCCACACCGAACGGTGTTTTTCTTTCTTGTCAACGACCGGCCTGGATCTCAGTGCCATGGCGATGAAAGATATGTTGAGCAGGTGATAGACCAAGTCTCCCAGTCGATGCACCTCATAGCCGAGGGCCGGCATCAAGTAGTTATACACCGGCAGTAGTATGAAGCCGGCGGTAAGCGCGTTGGGTACCATGAATCGTTGCAGGAAACGCCACTTCGAGCGCAGGAAAGTGGCAAACAACAGGGCCGCGGAGATTACTCCAGCATCAATGATGATTTTCCAGGAGAATTCCATGATTCCGCCTTTCCACCAGGCTGCTCGGCTCTTGAAAACCGCCGATTCCCCGGTAATGGCTTCCATTGTAATGCAAAGCGCTTCACTCCGGGCACCTATTATCAAGTAAATCGAAAGCGCCGTGTAGACAGAATTATCTTTCCAACGGGCACTGATCATAGTACACTGCAGGGATTATGGATCCGAGTGTCTTTATCAGCGGCATACGGCACCTCATCGAAAAGACGCCAATTGCATCCGACGAGCCCCTCGAAGTCGCCCTCGTTCTGAACCCGAAGGCTGGCGGCTTCTCCCACGCGACGCGCCTGTCCACCGCTATATCCGATTTGGGCTCGGTACTGGCAGCAGCCGAAGCAATGCCGGCGAGGAAGCCGGCACCATCATGGCGCGTCAGGCAAACCGAGGCGCCTCGGCACGCCGCGCGCATCGCGGAGGAGTTCCTTGACGAGGCTGCCATGCGGCAGCGGCGAACGTGGTTGGTGATCCTCGCTTGCGGGGATGGTACGAGCCACGAATTTCTGGACGCCCTGTCCAGGGCCCCGGACGAGCTGCGGGAGCGCTTCATCGTACTCAGGCTTCCCATGGGTACGGGCAATGATGGATCGGACGGCAGGGTTCTGGTCGATGCGCTCTCCAGGCTTACCGGGCACGGACGCATCGCCACCCAGGTGGCACTCAGGGTCATCCCATCACCCGGTGGCCCCGCGTCGGTTATCGCCCCCGATGGCGAATGGCGATCCTTCAACATCGCGAGCATCGGCTTGGACGCCTATGTCACACAGCAGACAAACAGATTCAAATCCAGCCTGCCGGGCGATTTCTACAAGCTATGGCTCGACATAGCGTCGGTACTGTACGACCGTATTTACCCGCCCCGTGACATGGAGATCGTCGCGCTCGACAACTCAGGCGCCGAAGCCACCCGCCTTAACGGGAAATTTCTCCTGATTGCCATTGGCATCAGCGGCCGAAGGACCTACGGAGGCAATAATCCCATCCTGCCGGACGACGACAACGTGTGCGCCATCCGGCAGATGCCGCTGTTAAGGAAGCTCGCCCTCAAGGGTCCCGTCGCCTCCGGCAGGCACCGCGAATTTCCCGAGGCGCTACTGTTCTCCGCGAACACCCTCGAGATCATGTACGATGCCGACATCCTGGTTCAGATGGATGGCGAGGCACATCCGCTCGTCGCGGCTGACTTCCCGCTCCGCATCGAGCGAACCGCTCCCTTGATCCGTCATCTCGCGCATCTGGACTGAACCATACCGGCCGCCGCGGACCGCCACGCTCTG
>SPCK01000045.1 GCA_004525355.1 Spirochaetales bacterium | reverse complement strand
GGAGCGATGATCCGCCGCTGTATTATGCGGGCCTGTTGATGGAACAGGCTGGTCGAGGAAAATATCTGGTCGGACAGGGACTTCCAGCGCTCCGGCGTGAATAGCCATAGGCATTTGTCGGTCCCCTGGGTAACCACGAGCATGTTGGAGGAAAGACCGGAACGCAGCTTGGCGGGCAGGGATATCCTGCCTTTGTCGTCGAGCGTGTTTCTGAACTCACCGGTTACCAATTCCATTCCACTATTTCCCTTGTTTTCCCACTTTTTCCCACCTATCGACTATATACTACCCCATTGGCCCACCTTGTCAACGAACTGAATAGAGAAGATTTAACTAGACAGAATCATTTTTCGTGTTTTATACTATACATTTGTATAGTTGTTTGTGAATTTTCATCATTTTTCATGATCAGCGATATAAAATAGCGCTCAAGTTCAGAAGAATGGCTTCACGCAGTAATCCAAATCGCGCTTGCCCTGAACCGGCGCAAGCGGTTATTATCCGGCACATGACCATTGAAACCAGGTATATCGTTTACCCGGACGGGGACAGACAGGAGACGGACAGACTGCTGCGGATGAATGAAGTCGTTGATATGAACGGACGCCCTCTGACGCTTCCGCTGATGACGATACGCATGATCGCCTATCGAGTTTTCAAGGTCCGTCACGTCGAGGAACGCGGCCAGCTGGATATCTTGTTCTATCTCGAGCTGGTACCGCCTCACGAACTGGCATCTATGGGAGGCTGAGCCCTGCCTATTTCGGAAAGACGTACAGGTCCGGCAGACGATGCAGGGCCTGCATGGAGAAATTGCCATTGGCACTTTCCTCCGTACGCACCTCAAGCTCCAGAAAATGCGACAGGGGCTCGTATCCCGGCAGTTCGGCCGAAATGGTCAGGCTGAAATTCCGCGCTTCTCCGACCTTCGCTGCCACGATGGGATATGGCCAGAAAATGAACGTGCCTGCCGTGTTTGCTGCTATGGTAAACGGATTCTGCCAGTTGGCGTCCATCATCCGAACGATACCCTTGTCGTCAATTAAAGAAACGCTACCGCTGGATATTGGCTCGAAGTTGTTGCCATTGAACAGCCTGCCCTTGATCGGCGGGAGATTGAATACTGGACCCACGGGAAGGATCGTCGGCTGCTCCTTGCTGTCATGCGAATGATTGGGCCGCTTGGCGAGGTTTATCTGGGTCCAGCCTTCCCGGGCCAACGATACGACATCCGCTGTTGTCTGTAGCTTTTCAGTATAATCCATCTCGGAATATGCAACTCCGCGCCCGGACAACACGTATTCCGGCTTGAGCTTGTTCAGGACATAACATGCAACGTCCACCCTGCATTGCCAGCAGGTACACCACGAACCGGTGGATTCCTTCGTTTCGGCATCGAACATCTCATTTACTGTCGTTTTGACAAGTTCTTCCATCAAATTATGAATATCCATGAATGCTCCTCTGGCAGGATGCCAACCAGATCGCGTACTGGTCAGGGAAAGTCCTCCCACACTAGTGTATCGATCTATGCCGATTCTGCAAGGATAACCCAGCGTTGAATTCAGTACCATCCCGGAGCAGCGATCAGGAAGCGTTTTTCTTGATTCCGCCCAAGGCTTCGGCCACGATCCCGGATACGGCCACTGGATCGGCATCCGTGAATACCCGAAGCACCCGGAGCGCGCGCGCAAAGGAGGATACGACCCCGGGCCGGAACACCGTCGCGTATTCAGAAAAAGACATTCCCGTACCGAGCACCGGAAGGTCGGATTCAAAGGATATGGGCTCGGGAAGGTCGATGATGACCGCCGCCGTATTCCCCCCGGTACCGCCCCGGGAACCTATCGCCCGGCATAGTTCCGCTTCCAATCCTGGGCGCAGGGAAAGATTCCCCGCGCTCGCGTGCAGCGGCAGCTCCGCATCGAAGGGCGCCTCGTAACAGGTTCTCAATAGCGCTCCCCGGCGCACGGATGCGATGAGGCCCGACGGATCCCGCTCATGATTGCCCATGCGTTCATAAAACCCCGGATCGTCCAGGCCGTACAGATCCTCGGGTTTCACCGCTTCCGAGGCAAGCGCGGCCGCGACCGCCTTCTTTATCATGGCCGTCGCCGCGCGGACGGAACGGTGCCAGTAAACGGCCCTGTACATCTGGTACTTGCTGAACAGCACCGATTCGACGGCCATGACACCCCGTTCGTCCACACCAGGCCGTCCGGAATCGTCAAGGCCCACGTGCTGGAGAATGAAGTCAACGTCCTGCACGCCGTAAGGTACCCCGCAAGCCCAGGCGTCACGATTTAGATAATCGAGTTTATCCGGATCCAGGACGCCCGAGAGCAGGCGCCTGAACAAGGAAAGCGCCTCGCCTCCCCCGGGCTGGGTCTCGTCCACAATGGCTGCAACCATGCCTGGGTCGGCGCCCGAAGCGCAGATAACCCCGTAAAGCGGTCCAGTTACGACGCGGGCCGTCAACTCTTCATGATCGGTCAACGGTAATTCCTTGAGCGAGTGCGCGTATGGGAAGTGGCCGAGATCGTGGCACAGGGCTGCCATCAAGAACGATCGGGCGCCCGCCTCGTCGATGACCGCTGGCAGTTCCTCGTCGGCTAGGCTCCCGAGCAGGCGCTTGGCCATCTCGAATACGCCCAGGGAATGCGCGCGGCGCGTGTGCGTGGCGCCCGGATAGACCAAATGGGCAGGTCCCAGCTGATGAATCCGGGAAAGCTGGACGAACTCTGGAGAGTCGATCACGGGTAGGAATTCCGCCGGTAGTAGAATATTTTTCCAGATTGGATCGCGCACCGGTTCAGGAAACCTGATGCCAAAATGCCTGGTCAAGCCGTCCACGAGACCTCCTCGGGAGCTGCCAAATGTTTTTTCCCCGGCCAGCCACCCGTCGGAAAACAAGCGGACCGGTTTCGTGCAAGAGCCAAGGCCGCTTCTAGAAAAAGCGCCTGCACCTTGGACGAGCCTTGTGCTATTATACCATACCTATGAATCGAGTCACAGTCGTTATGCATGGTAGCGGCATTCTGCGTGTTCTTGCGTCGGCAGGCTTGTTGCTTGCGCTGGCGCCCGTATCCTGCTCCAGACGTGGATCGCTGGAACCATCAGCATCGATATCGCAGGTTCAGAGTCCATCGAAACCGGTTGTCAGTCCGGCAGGCCAAGGCGAAAAACCGAGCGTCCCTACTGCTGTCGCCGGATCGCCTGTACCCATGGCCTCCGCTCCGATCGGCAGGGCCAAGCCCGCCGCACAGGCGGTAATCGCTACGAGCCTCGGAGGGCACGATCGGCTGTTGACTCTCAATCCATTGGATATCGTTCTGCCGGAAGACTTCGAGTTGGGACCTCTCATGCCGGTCGGGGGCGACGCGCCCGAGCTTGAGCCCGTCAGACGCCTGACCCAGGCCCTGTTGACCAATACATTGGCGAGGGACGCATTCGTCCCCTCCGCCGCCGATGTGACCGTGGCTTTGTACGGCGAAGCGCTGGCATCCGTACAAGAAATCAAGGAAATCCGGCTGAGTCGATTCCAACCTTCAGGAGGAGGTATGTTTGCCGAATTGAGGCTGGTCGGCGAAACATTCCGAGCCGGTGCGGGAATTCTGGTCGGCCAGCAAACGGATGGCGCCTGGAAGCTGGAGTACATGGAACTGGACCTGGCCGGCCTTGAGAGAATATATGCGCGTGACGAACCCTGGGATCCTTACCGAGACCGATCTTTCTAAAATACTTGCCGAGCTTGTATCAGGTTGAAGCTATACGACGAATAAACGCAATCCATTTGGTCGACCAATGGATACGAGACTGGAAAAAACCGGGATTCTGAACGATACTGTCCGACAGGAATGGTCACATGGCAACATTGGTAAAGATCGTCGAACGAGAATTCCTCCTCCGCACCGCCATGCGAGAGAAAGCGCCACTCATCATGGCAGCCGGTGGAAGCGAGTGGCCCGTCCACATCTTGGACTTGAAGGCACAATCCCTTACCATCGCCCATAACGCCCCCATCGCGTTGCTCCGAAAAGGTATCGGGCTCGATTTCCGTTATAATGTCAGGGGGCAGACCATAGCCTTCCGGACCGCCAGCCTCGAACCCGGCGACAAGACGCTTGTGGTCGCCATGCCGGACAAAGTATATAAAAACCTGTCCCGTCGCTACGCCCGCCTGCCGCCGCCAGGAGACTTGACCGTTTCATTCGCCTTCGCCGGCGAAAGGTACGACCTCGATTTCCCGCCCAGCCGCGTTTTCACCGCGACAGAGGAGCACCAACTTTCCCCTGATTTCGAGCCATCGGACCTCAGGGGCTTGATGGCCGAGTTTGAGCGCAAGGCGGCAGTCCTGGCCAGCGACTACGGCGTCGTAATGTACAAGGACAAGACGCCCGAAGGCCCCATCGAGATACTCGCGTCCACTACCGGTCGGTCGTTCTACCTGCCGGCCATGATGGCTGGAGTCCCGATCAGCGATCCTTTCGCGGAACGGACTATCCTGACCAGGGACGATTTCCTGTCATATTTTATAGAAGAAGAGGGACTCGAACCTGATTTTTCAGAGGATGAGCTGATACGCCTGGAGCGGGCCAGGAGAAACGACGGCGTACTGTCCGAGCTCTTGGTGCCCATCCTCTTCCAGGATTATGCCATAGGCTACGTCACGGTCATCAACAGGCAGGCAGGACTACCGCCCTTCGATCTCCGGGTCGTCGAGATCTTCAACGGCTTCTCGCGCGCGTTGTCCTGGTCGCTCAAGTTGCACGGCTATTTCAAGGGAGCGCCCAAGCTCGACGAAAGCTACCGCACCGAGGTGGAAGATGTTTCAGCCGGTGGGCTTTTGTTCGCTTGCCGCGACGAGCGGCTCATCCAGGCGCTCAAGGATGGCACGTCAGTCACCGTGCGCATCGGGGCCAGGCGACGAACGGTCAATGCCGCCGGAAACATTCGAAGGCATTATGCCGAGGCGACTGAAGGGTTCTTCGGCATCGAATTCACGGCCATGGAACCCGAAGATTTCCGCTTCCTCTTTGAGTACCTGTACGGTCGCCCGTTCACCGACGAGGATTCCGAATCGATTGAAGGCGTCCGGATACTTCGACCATAAAAAGCCACGAGGAAGGACTCGCGCTCCTCCTCGTGGCTTGAATATTCTCATTGACCGATACACCGGCCTTGAAGGTCAGGCTATCGCATGCTTTTTCTGCGGGAATTTCTTGAGCATGGCGACGGCATTGCGCTTGTTGTTGAAAAAGAAGCCCCCGTTCCAGTACTCGAGCGCCGCGAACAAGGCGTTGCCACCGTCGTTGTCATCGCTCTTTTGGGTACGAAACGAGACGTAATCGGCAAGCTTCTCGAAGTCCTGTTCGGCCAGAATCTCGAGGCGCTTGCGGTTGAATGCGTTCCAGACTTCAAGGTCCCGGAAACCCTCGCCCTCGTCCTGGACTATCAGGTGGGCATGCGTCGAGTCGAAAGAGTACCAGACGCGTACCTTCCTGGCCGGGTCGCTGTGGTTCCCGTGTTTGACCGCGTTTTTGATGACTTCGCTGATCTGCTGTTCAAGCAGGTTGATCTCCTTGATCTCCAAGGGCGCGGACTGGACGATCAGGAGCGTAAAATACCGGATCTGCCGGTAATCAGATGGAAATTCCTTGTACAGGAGCCCGGTCTTGTCAAAAAGGGGATTATTCTCGTCGACGCGGATCTCATGGATGTCATTCAGATAAGTATTCTCGGACATGACTGCCTCCCTTAGTCTTCCATCTGCAGTATGGCTTCCTCGATGCTGTTTGTTATCGGGAAGTAGCCCATGAGCTTGGTCAACTCGATGACCTTCTTGACCGAACCATGAATGTTCGTGATGATCAACCTGAAGTTCATCTTCTTTATGGTCGAGCAGATATAAATGAGGGCTCCTATGCCACTCGAGTCGATATAATCGACGTTTTCCAGGTTGATGATGAAGTGCTCGACCTTCTTCTCGAGCATTTTCATGACCAGTTCCTTGAGCTTGTACGAGTTGTACAAGTCCATTTCCCCATTTACGTCAATAATGTAGTTATCACCGCTCTTCCGGATCTTGAGCTCCATGCATTAGCTCCTTCCGCTATAATTTCATCTTGAGTACGAGCACAGTCTGATCGTCGTGTTGGCGAACCGATCCGACGAACGAGGATAAATCGCCCTTAATTCTATTCACGATTTCCTTTGGTGCAAGGTCGCGGTGCCTGACTATCACCTGTGACAAGCCCTTTCTTCCGAATTGCTTACCCTGCTCGTTCATCGCCTCCACGATACCATCAGTATACATGACCACGATGTCACCATCAGCCAGCTTGAGGGCTTTCCTGGCGTATTCTGTAGTGCGTTCGACCCCGATGGGTACGCTCTTGAGCTCCAGCGTCTCGATAGAATCGCTGGATCTTCGGTAGACGAGCAGGGCCTGGTGCGACGCGTTCGAGTACTCTACCTCGCCGGTGTTGATGTTAACGGCCACGATACCCAGCGTAGCGTAGTGATCCAGGTCGATTTTTCCCGTAATGCCTTTGTTGACCCAGTTGAGTACCGTCGCGATATCCTTGTTGGTATTGGTGATAAGGTGCAGGATTGATCGCACCATCACCATGATAAGCGCTGCGGAAACGCCCTTGCCCGCGACATCGCCGATTACGCACACGACGCGATCGGACCTGGTCTGGATGATGTCGAAGTAATCGCCCGATACGCCGCGCGCCGGCATGGAGAAAGCACCGATACCCAATCCGGGAAACTGCGGAATCTTCTTGGGGATGATGCTCCGCTGTATCTCTGCCGCGATACCTGCGGACTGCTCAAGCCCGCTCTTCTCATTCGCCGCGAGGAACGAGAAGAAGTTGCTTACCGCCAGGGTACCGAAGTTGGCAAGAAGCTTGCATCGGTCGAAATCCTCCTCGGTAAATGCATTATCCCGATTCTTGCGGGCAACCGCGGCAACGCCGATGATCTTGTCTTCCACCATCAGGGGGACGGCCATGAAAGAAGCCAGGCGCAGGAATTCCTCTTCCCCGTTGACTACGATCCGTGGATCGTCAGTCACGTTCGGTATATAGATGTTCTTTCCGGTCTTGGCGACTTCACCGAAAACCCCTTCGCCGAGCCGGAATTCAACGTGCTTCATGAAGGATTCCACGCGATTTGCCTTGCGTGGCAAGCTTTCAGGCAGATTGACCGGGGGCGGGAACGAGCCGACGTACGACTTGCATACGATAAGATCCTCGAATTCGTCCACCAGAAAGATTAGGCCGCCATCGGCATGGGTTTCAGACACGATCGCCTCGTTCATGCTGGCAAGCACGTCCTCAGTGGTAAAACTACCCTTGAGGGCCGGTCCCGTGTTCATGAGCAGGTTGTAGAGCGAATCAATGGAACTTTCATAATAGGAAACGGCGGTCACCATCTGGTCATCCTGCATCCGGATCGAAGTCAAGGCGGCGGCCACGAACCAACCGTATGAGATCGGCACGGCCAATCGCTGGAACAGATCGTTTCCGTATCCGAAAATGATGGCCGCTACCGCATACGCCAGCAGGACTGGCACGCTGACGGGCCAAATGGCTCCTACAATCTGGCGGGCGATACTTTCCTTCTTGACATTCCTCCAGATGAAAGCGAATACGCCGACAAGCAGGATATCAAGAACAGGAATCACACCGAAAAGCCAGGACGGCAGAAATGCCGCCACTCCGAAAACGAATCGGGCTACATACAACCCGGCAAGCAGGATATTCAAGACAATGACCAGTATCAACGCTGGCCGGACGACCATGTACGGTGCCATGAAAATATAGAGTACGAAACAGAAATAGATGATATCGGAAACCAGGAACAATTCCGGCACGGGGAAAAGGGCAACCATCACGTCCCGTACCGCCAGAAACGCCATACTCGCGATAAAGGAACCCGAATGTCCCTCGGCATCCTTCCGTCTCAGGTAGAAGAATATGACGGAGATACTGGCCAGAATGAGAAGCTTGGCCAACAGGGGCGATTCGACAACCTGACTGAACGAGCTGATGGTCATGGGCATCCCTTGGAGTGGCGATCGGATCGTGGCAAATCGAAAGAACACGCCTCCCCCACCTGGCTGACGAAAGAGTCCACGATACAATAGCAATTGTAGCACGGCAAAAAAAATATCGTCAAGCCTATAGGGATGGCGTCCTACAGGACGACACCGTTTCCGCTTCCCGACGATGCTCCAGTCGGTTATAATGTCTTTGAAAAAAAATGTTGCAGGATGGTTCGATGATTTATTGTGGCGTTATAATTGACTATATTTCCCAACTGGAACGGATCGGCCGCCAAGTAGCTCCGACCCTGATCGCCGAAATGCGTACAATCGCATCCGACTTGGGCGGGAGCGCCGGATCCAAGAATACACCTTTCGTCGCCACCTTCCCCGACACGGGATCCTTTGACAGGTTTCTTGCCGCCGTCACCATTTCGCGTTTCAAGCTCGCGATCAATGACGCCAAAGCGGCCTTACAGGGAGCCTGTCTCGTTGTGCATCGTGCGGAAACGATAGACGACGCTCTCTTTGTCTTCGAAACACTCAGATTGTCAACCGAAGAACCATATGGCGTCATTTTCAGCAAGGAAGCCAGGTCAGCCCTGGATTCCTACTTTGGCTTCGAATTGTCTGAAGGCGAAGAGCGCTGGACACCCCCATTGCACGAACTCTGCCTTGCAGACGCCGATGCGTCCAAGCTGCTGGCCGAAGAACACTCACCCGACGGATTATTCGCGGCGCTACCGGATATTCTTGCGAAGCGTTGGCGCCTGGCCAGGATCGAAGGATATCGTCCCTCGCGTTCCGTCGCGGGTATCGCCGAGGCGACCAGGAACAGTATTCCGGATATGCCGGTTATTGCCCTGCAATCCGCCCACGTCGCCGCCCGGTCGTTTTCTCCATTTACCGAGGTACTCGACGAGACACTTTTGGCGTCAATCATGAATCCACTTTCAGCCGAGCTGCGCTCGGAGATCGAGGCCTTTCTGCCTGCATTCCGCTCCGCCGTAACGGGAACGTACGCCGACGTTCCTGATGAGGCCCTCAGGCAGGGTTGCGAATCTTTCCTGAACCTCGCGCTTGACGCCCTCGGCGAACGCAATGCCGTGTTGCTCTGCACCAAGCCTACGGGATTTCCCGCAGGAACGGTTTCCCTGATCGCCGATCGACTGGCCACAGGCAGGGGTGCGGAGCGTTATCTCGTCTGCGATGCGTCAAGGCTTCCGGATTCCTGGGGCGAGGCACTACCGGTCCACATCGAGGCACCATCTCCGGATCGCATCGTCTCGTCGATGGAACGCGCGCTTGGGTCGAGTACGGGCCAAGTGCGCAATAGGCTTAAGCATCGTTTTGCGGCCCTGTGCGGTCACCGCAAGGCTGCAAGGCACGAGAGCGGCTGCGCTGCCCCGGTGTTGTCCTTGCTTCCTCGCGAAGTCACCCTGTTCCTGTACGGGCTTCTGCTGGCGGATGGGGTACTTGACGCGGCGCAAACGGTAGAATTCTTCCTACGGATGGGGCTTCCGCCCGGCGGCGCACGCGTCCTGCAGGATCTCCTGGTGCGCGCGGGACTCGTCGATCCCGTAGATCGCCTGAAATTCCGAAGACCGCTCGAGGCGGATATCATCGTCGCTGCGGCGGGTACGGATGGCGTGGCTTTCGTTGAGTCGGAATATCGCTCCTACCTTATCTGCCTGTATGAACGTAAGCTTATTCGTCCCTCGCTCGGCCTCCTGGCCAGAGTCGGCGAGCAACTGGAAAAGGAATCCCTGCTCTACGACAGCATATTCAGCGATGCACTCTCAGCGAGAACCGGCACTACCGAATTGCCCGGTTTTCTGTCTCCTTCCTTTGCTGCCATACACCGCTTCTGGTCCGCGCTCAGCAGGGGCGACAGGGACGCCTGCGAAGTTGCTGCCGCCGGAGACGGGGTTATCGGCGGGATTCGGGCCAACACGGTACGCGGTTTGATCAAAGCCGAGCTTGCCTATGCACAAGGCGATGCGGATCGTTCGGCGAAGGGCGCGAGGGAGGCACTCCTGGCTATCGGCAAGGGAGCACCGGTAAAGCTTGAAGTCCGCGCCCACCGGATGATGGGACTGTCCTCTCTTGCGGCCGGTCGCTATAGCGAGGCTTCGGACTATCTTGGAAACGCTTTGGATCTCTCCGAATCTGGCGGCGATGATCATGAGCGTTTTATGGCTGCCTACGCCCGCGCGATCGGCGAGTTCATGACCGGAGCCCTTGTCCGCTCGTTGAATATCATTGCGCAGGCGAGTGAATCGGCATCGCGGCTCTTCAGGGTCGACGCACTGGCCGCGATCGAATTCCTCCGCGGGAGAATCGACCTTGAGCT
>SPCK01000124.1 GCA_004525355.1 Spirochaetales bacterium | reverse complement strand
CTGGCGCTCCGCCTCGTCGCGCTTGCCTGTCAGCCACGATATCCACGGAGTGATACACAGGAACACGAAGTATGAAAAGTAGGAACCGAACATCAGTTCATTGATCCAGCCGATGTTCTGGAAGGCCGCACTGAAATCCCGGGACGGCTGGAAACCGAAGATAAGTTGGTCCAGATCCGCGAAGAAGGCGTCGTGCGATTGACCCCCGAACAGGACGGACGACAGGAGGATGGCCTCGAAAAAGAACACGGCTGTCAGGGCCTGCGGGTAGAACGTGCGTAAGAAACGTATCGGCGCCGGGGCCTTTCGAGGATTCACCAGGGGGAACAATAGCGCTGCCAGGGCGAAAAACGCGGTGACTGTCCCTGCTATCCATCCCCTGGACAGGATGCGCCCGAGTACTTCGGCATCCCCGGTGTTCGGGCGAGCGAAGGAAAGAACCGAAAATATGATGGACTCGATACAGATGAGGACGTCGAATGCTTTCAGGTCGTAGCGCTTTTCTTCGGGCATGACTGCGGCTGCGGGCATCGGTGCTCCAATCAATTGGTTGTCAGCAGTTGATTATAGCGCGTTGATTACGATTTCACCGTCTATCGCGTCGGCCTTGGCCGCCCCGCCGGATTTGAGCGTGCCGAAGAGTACCTCGTCCACGAACCAGGACTTGATCTTGTCCTCGACGACGCGGCTGACATTTCGGGCGCCAAACTCATCGCTGTATCCAAGTACGGCGAGCCGCTTGATGCACGCGTCGGTCGCCTCGAGGGTGACCTTCTTCTCGGAAAGCTGGACGCGGAAATCGTCAAGGGCCTTGACCACGATTCGTTCGATGATGTCCTGCGGGAGCCGCCCGAAGTGGACAACTGCGTCAAGGCGGTTGCGGAATTCTGGCGTGAAGGCCTTCTGTACCGCGTCGTCTATGGCGCTCTCGGTGTACGCTTTCTGGCCGAAGCCTATCATCGGCTTGCCGATGTCCCTGGCGCCCGCATTGCTCGTCATGATGATGACGACGTTGCGGAAGTCCGCTTTCCGGCCCTGGTTGTCCGTCAGGGTGGCATAGTCCATGATGGACAGGAGAATATTGAACACGTCGGGGTGGGCCTTCTCGATCTCGTCGAGCAGGAGAACCGCGTGGGGCGTCTTGCGCACCGCGTCGGTCAGGAGGCCGCCCTCCTCATAGCCCACGTAGCCGGGGGGCGATCCTATGAGTCGGCTGACCGTGTGCTTCTCCTGGTACTCACTCATGTCGAAGCGATGCAGCGCGATGCCCAAGGTTTCAGACAGGCGGCGGGCCAGCTCGGTCTTGCCCACGCCGGTGGGTCCGACGAACAGGAAGTTGGCGACCGGCTTGTCCGGCGCGCGGAAGCCGGCGCGGCTGCGCTTGACTGCCTTGACCACCGATTCAAGCGCGGAGTCCTGGCCGAAGACGACCTTTTTCAGGTCGACCTCGAGGTTGACCAGGCGATCGCGCTCGTCCTGGCTCACGCTTTTCTCGGGGATGCGGGCGATACGCGCCACGACGCTTTCCACCTCGGGACGTCCGATGCCCAGGGTACCCGCTTCTTCGGTACCCGCCTTGAAGGCGCGGATGCGAGCCCAGGCTCCCGCTTCGTCGATGACGTCGATGGCCTTGTCGGGCAGGCGGCGTTCAGTAATGAACTGCGACGAAAGCCTGGCTGCAAGCTCGAGGGCTTCGTCGTCGTAGCGAACGTCATGGTATTCTTCGTACTTGGAGCGCAGGCCTTTCAGTATCTCCACCGCCTCTCCGACGGTCGGTTCAACGATGTCGATCTTCTGGAAACGGCGCGAAAGAGCCCTGTCCTTCTCGAAAAATTTATTGTATTCGTCGTAGGTGGTAGAGCCGATGCAACGCAGACGGCCGCTGGTCAGGGCCGGCTTGAGCAGGTTTGACGCGTCCATGGAGCCGCCGGTAACCGAGCCCGCTCCCACGATGGTATGGATTTCGTCGATAAAGAGAATGGCTTTTTCTTTCTTCAGCAGCTCGTCTACGACGCGCTTTACCCGCTCCTCGAAATCGCCCCGGAACTTGGTGCCGGCGATGAGAGAACCCATGTCCAGGCTGTAAATGCTGTAATCGCGGAGCCTCGGAGGCACATTCCCGACGACGATCCGCTGCGCGAGACCTTCGGTGATGGCGGTCTTTCCGACGCCGGCGTCGCCGACGTGGATGGGATTGTTCTTGAGCCTGCGGCAAAGCACCTGAATGGTGCGCTCGATCTCGGACTCGCGGCCTATGACCGGTTCAAGCTTGCCTTCACGGGCGAGCTTGGTCAGGTCGGAAGTGAATCGCTCGAGGGCGCCGGGCCTGATCGTGGTCCTGGCCTTGGTCCGCACCTCGGACTCCGCATCCTCGGGATCGGTAAACGGTCCGACCGGATCCTCGTCAGCGGATTCATCACCGTCGCCGTAGGAAGCGGTGGTCCCCTCGAATCCCTCCCCGTCCGGGCCGTGGCTGATTACCTCAAGCAGATGCAGGCGGTTGACGCCGGCCTTTCGCAGGTAGTACGCGGAATAGTTGCGTTCCTCGTCGAACAGCGACACCAGGACCTCGGGAATGCCTACCTCGGCCTTGCCCGAACCTTGCGATTGAAGCACAGCGCGCTCGATGACGCTCTGGAAGCCTGCCGTCTGGATGGGTTCCTGGTCCTTGACCGCGGGAATCTTCTGCTCGAAGTAGGCTTCCATGCCCTGCTTGAGGTTTTCCAGGTCGGCGTCGCAAGCCACCAGGATGGCGCGGACCTGCTCGAATGAGAGCGATGCGTATAAGATATGCTCGGGCGTCAAGTATTCGTGTCCCCTGAGCTTGGCCTCGTTGTATGCGGCGTTGAATATTGCTTGAACCTGCTGGCTTACCTTCATGATACCTTATGCCTTTTCCATGGTGCATCGCAGGGGAAAACTGTTTTCCCGCGCCATGGCGTGCACCCGCTGAATCTTGGTGGTAGCTATATCGTACGTGTACACGCCAACGATGCCCTTGCCCTTGCGGTGCACGTCGAGCATGATGCGCGTGGCTTCCGGGATCGATTTATGGAATACTGATACCAGAACCGCCACTACGAATTCCATGGTCGTAAAGTCGTCGTTGAGGAGCAATACCCGATATTCGTCGGGTTCTTTGGTTTCCTGCGCGTCCTCGACGAGGACATCGCTTCTAATATCGGTATGATCAGCCACCATGCAATAAAATAGCCATTCCGCGGAATAAAAACAAGGCTGGCGCGGAACCCGGCCATGGCGAGCCGCGGTTTTTTTCGGGGCGCCCGGGCGGGCTCTCGGCTTTATCTCCCCAGGGCTTTCCCCGGGGAGGTCTGGGCGCCGCGCCAGCTCGCGCCCGAAGGCCTCGATCCCTGGCGCGTCGCCTCCGGCTCGTTTTTTCCAACACGGGAGCCTTCCACGGCGTAGTATATATGTATGGAATTCGTGGACGGCCGGACATTGAAAGAGGACGCGATGGACGGCGGCAGCCGGGCCCGAGCCGCTTTCGAGCGCCTGTGGGCAGCGTATTACGTACGGCTCCGCGCGTTCGCCCGGACCTGGAAGGCTATCGGTCCGTCGGCCGCGGATGACGCGGCGGCCGAGGCGCTGATCACTGCTTTTAGAGGCTTGCATCTGTATGAGCCTGCCGCTCCGCTGACGCCGTGGATATATACCGTCGCTCGCCGTCGGTTCGGCGATATCGCCCGGGCGCTTGCCCGGCATCCCGCATCCGGCTTCGTCCCGGGCCAGTTGGAGGCGCTGCCGGATACGTCCGATGGTCCGGAACAGGCGGCAATCGACGGTGATCTTGCCGGGAGGGTCCGCGCCGCGATGTCCGGGCTCCCGGAAGAGGACAGGCGCTTGGCGGTGCTCCGCTTTTACGAGGAGCTGACCTCGGCGCAAATCGGGCGGATATGCGGGATGCCATCGGGCACGGTCCGTTGGCGGCTCGGCCTCATAAAACGGCGCTTGGCATCCATGATCGGAGGGGAAAACCATGACATGGCTCCATGAGTCCTTCATCGAGGCGCGCCGCAGGGACTACGCCTCGGTAGATCGTCGCGGCCCTCGGCGAGACGAGGTGGAACGTGCCGTCGGGCTCCCCGGCACGGATCCCGGTATCGCGGCCCGCCAAAGGGGGGCCGGCGCGTTCATTCCGGTTTGGCTCGCGCTTGCCGTGGCGCTCGCGGTGGCCGTGGTGCCACGGCTATCCGGGGCGGCCAGCGACGCCAGCCTCTCCCTGGCCATCACCCGGGCCTGGCCCGGCGATGGCGATTCCAGGGTTGCGGCTTTCGCCGAGCTGGTCGGCGAATCATTCAGAAGGGGGCGCACAAGCGCCCCGAAGGAGTACCCATGACGGCATTGATCTTGATCGTCGCGATCATCGTTCTGGACCTGGTGTTCATCCTCGTCGTCTCGGCCGGCTTCCCTCATGTATTGGCTTTCCTCGACTTTGCCAGCATGGTGGCGGTGCCCCTGGCTGCCTGGATGTGTGCAGCGGCCGGTTTCGGCCTCAAGCGCTCCCTGGCCGCGTGGAAAGCCCCGCTCGACCCATCCGCGAGCGAAGGCTCCCTGCGTATAGCGATGGCCTGGAGCGGCTCGCTCGCGGCATGGACGCTCTCGTTCATGTCGCTGGCCGTCTGTACGGGGCTCGTGCTGACTTTTTCCAATCTATCCGTCCCCGAGAAAGTCGGGCCCAATATCGCCGTATCGATCCTGTCGATCGGCTACGCGGCGCTCGTACTCTTGCTGCTTGTCCTCCCGTTCCGGACCATCGCCGCCCGGCGTCTGGCCATTCTCGAGAACTGAGCGAAGCGATGTCGATGCTTCCGCCCGCTTCGGCGGCGGAAGCCGCGTCGAAGGCCGTTACCCGCAAACGAGCGCCAGGGATCGAAGGCGATATCCTCCCCTGCCCCCGGCGAAGCCGGGGGCAGGGGAGATACAGCCGGAGAGCCCGCCCGGGCGCCCCCCTTCCCCTCCTGAAGCGCGGCTTGACTTAATACCGGGGGCGCGGCATATTCAACGGACAGGCTTTGATGGAGACGAGTAGGCGGATTTCTCGTGTCTTGAGAGAGGTAGCCCCGAGGCTGAGAGGGCGCCCGTCGCGATACCGTTCGAAAACCACTCCGGAGCCGCTCCCGTAAAAGCCGTTTCCTGCGGTCAGTAATTGGAGCCGGGTGCGCCCGTTACAGCATTTTCAAGAGCGGCCGAGCCCTCCGGGGAACGGGCCGAAGTAAGGTGGTACCGCGGATTCCGCGAGTCCGATCCGACGTCGTCGTTATCGGGCGGCCCTGCATAACGTTTTCGCACGTTCTCGACAGAACGCCAGGAAACGCGACATACGAGGCCCTACGGAGTTCGTCCTTACGCACAATCGCCGGAACCGTTTCGGCGGGGCGGGTAAGGGCGCGCCTCGCGAGGATCGTTTCCGTGTCAGGAGCGTACCCGTATGAACCATCCCGTTCAAACCATCCGCCATTCCCTGTCGCACGTCATGGCAGAAGCCGTCGTCAAGCTCTATCCGGGCACGAGGGTCGCCATAGGTCCCGCCATCGATGATGGGTTCTATTATGACTTTCAGTTGCCTGCTCCGATCCAGCCCGCGGATTTTCCCGCCATCGAGAAGGAGATGCGACGCATCATCTCCGCGAACGCTCCATTCAAGCGCAGTGAGGTGAGCAAGGCAGAAGCCAAGGCGATGTTCGCCGACGAACCGTTCAAGCTGGAGCTGATCGATGGCCTCGAGGACGGCACCATAAGCGTCTACGAGCAAGGAGTTTTTCGCGACCTGTGCCGGGGGCCCCACGTCGATTCCACCAGGGATCTGCGTCCCGATTCATTCAAGCTCCGTTCGGTCGCAGGCGCCTATTGGCGCGGCGACGAAAAACGTCCCATGCTCACCCGCATCTACGCGTACGCCTTCGGTTCCAAGGCAGAGCTCGAGGCGCACCTGAAGATGCTGGAAGAAGCCGAGCGCCGCGACAACCGCAAGCTGGGCAAAGAGCTCGGGCTCTTCAGCGTGCACGAGGAAGCAGGTCCCGGCCTGATCTACTGGCATCCCAAGGGCGGCCGATTCCGCGTCGAGCTGGAGAACTGGTGGCGCGACGAGCATTATAAGAACGGCTACGAAATCCTCTTCTCCCCGCACATCGGCAAGAGTTGGCTGTGGGAGACCTCCGGCCACTTGGGGTTCTATAAGGAGAACATGTACTCGCCGATGAAAGTGGACGAGGATGACTACTATATCAAGCCGATGAACTGTCCCTTCCATATCATGATGTACAAGAACGATACCCACTCCTACCGGGACCTGCCCCTGCGCTGGGCAGAGCTGGGCACTGTATATCGCTACGAGCGCTCCGGCGTCCTGCACGGGCTGATGCGCGTACGCGGTTTTACCCAGGACGACGCGCACATCATCTGTACCCCCGAGCAGGTCGAGGACGAGATTGCCGAGGTCCTGCGCTTCAGCCTTTCCATGTGGAAGACGCTCGGGTTCAAGGAAATAAAGGCCTACCTGGCTACCAAGCCGGAGGGTTCGGTGGGCGAGACCTCCCGGTGGGACCAGGCGCTCGAGTCGCTGCG
>SPCK01000373.1 GCA_004525355.1 Spirochaetales bacterium | reverse complement strand
GTGACGTCGCCGAGCCGGTAATCCTCTTGCTTGATCGAACTACGCAGGACTTCGGCATCCGCGGTCTTGCGTTCCAGTTCGGTAAGCCTCCACGCACGGCCATCGGTTGTGGGATCCCCCCGCTCATACGCGGCCAACTCTTCAAGGACGCGGATCGGCGCCTTGGGATTTTTTACCTTTGCAGCCTCGGGCAGGGACACGGGATCCGGTGCACGCACCAGGGATGGCGAACGTACCGCCTGTGCATACAATACGCGACGAAGGTTCTCTTCCTTGATGCGCTCGTTTTCCCTGCCCAGTCTGCCGTAGCGCAGCGCCGGGACCAGCCAGAAGAGTATGGAGAATGCAAGCGGAACGACGCCCAAGCCTACAGTAATGAAACCCAGCGAACCGGTTCCCATCACCTGATACAGCAGTCGCAGCACGTTGTAGTAGAGCCACGTACCGCCGGTAACGAGTGCGGGAGCGATGAATCCGTATGAAACCGATGTCAGGAGGAAATAAGCGCCGAGAACCAGGTTGAAGCCGTTGATGCCCGCGTACCATGCATTCGACTTGGCTTCATTGGCGGAGAAGGGGCGTAGCCGCTTGAAGGGAGAATCCGAGGCGCCAGCGCCATCGTCACGGGCGCGCTTGAGCAGGGCGGGAAATTTGAAGTACACGGTCCCGGCGTCGCTGACCTCGGGCGAACCCTCGAACTCGTACAGGTAGCGATTGATCGCCGACTCGGCGGCCTCCGGCGACAGGCCGGTTATGGCCATATAGTCTTCCAGCAGGACGATGCCCTTCCTGGCGCGGACGAGGGCGATGAACGCCCGCTTTTCCACCGCGTCGTGGGCTCCGTTGGGATCCGGTTCGCCGAAAACAAACGAGAAGATCGCCTTGTGCAAAGGCCGGCGGTTCCCGCGCTTGCGGTCGCGCGCTTCGATCCCGGCGCGTCGCTGGTAGGGAGACTTGAAAAGCTCGTTATAGAACCAGATGCGGATAAACAGTTCGATGAGCCTGCCCGTCAGCATCATGCCGCCGCCCTTGCTACGCGAGCGGCTGCTACGGTTGCTGGCGCTGCCTGCGAAGGAAGCGACTACGGAAAGCACGATCAGGACCAGGAACAGCACGAAGTAGCCAACCAGCATGACCATGATCCAGGCCTTGAACAGGTAGGTCGCCACAGCCGCGAAGAACTTCCTGACCGCCTTCAATCCTCGGCGGAGCGACAGTCCGAACCCGCGATAGCGACTCGTGAAACCTCGCGGGAAGGAATACAGGATCTCTCCCGATTGGGTAACTTTGAGCCTGCCCAGATATTCGTCGGCGAGCGCAGGCAATTCCGTCTCGACCTGGTATTTCGGCAAGCCGGTATAAGCGACCAAGTCCGCCGTGGTGGCCTCGCCCTTGCGCTTCTTGAGGGCGCCAAGCAGCGTGTCCCGTACCGCCTCGGGCTTGTAATCGTATACTTTCTTGATATCCACCATCACTCCTCCCGTGGCTTGGCGCCACCCTTGAGCGCCCGTACCGTTTTTTCGTACAGGGCGGAGTATTCGCGCGCTGAGCTATCCCAGGAAAATTCCTGTCCCATGGCACGCTGGCGCATCGCATCGATATGATCCTTCTTGTTATACCAGGCCCAGATGGCCCAGCCCGTCGTATCGTAGATGGAACGCGGCGTCAGTTGATCGAACATGAACCCCGTGCCGGCTCCGGTTTGCTGATTGTAGTTGGATACCGTATCCGCCAGACCGCCGGTCCGGTGCACGATCGGCAGGGTTCCATAACGCAGCGAGTACATCTGGTTCAGGCCACAGGGTTCATAGCGGCTGGGCATCATGAAGAAATCAGCGCCGGCTTCCACCAGATGGGCAATTCGTTCCGAGTAGCCGATACGCGCCTTGAAGTTGGGAAGCCTGGACGAGAGGGATTCCACCTCGGCCTCGCACCAGGGATCGCCGGATCCCAACAATGCGAATTGGAGGTCCATGTCGCGGCAGATGGCGGTCGCCGAGCCGAAATCGGGGCCGAAAAGCTCTCCCACTCCCTTTTGGTCTACCAGCCTGGAAACCATGCCGATCAATGGTTTGGATGGATCCTCGGGCAGGCCGAACTCGCGTTGGAGGGCCACCTTGCATGCCGCCTTGCCCGCAAGGTCGTCCCGGGAATACACGGCCGGTATGTACGCGTCGGTTTCGGGATTCCACTCATCAAGGTCGGCGCCGTTGAGGATTCCTTCCAGGTTTGCGCTCCGTCGCCGGAGGAGTCCATCCAGGGTGTGCCCTTGGTCGGGTGTCTGGATCTCGCGGGCATACGTCGGCGAAACTGTCGACAGGTGATCCGCGCAGGTGATGCCCGCCTTCAGGAGATTGACGGCATCGTAATACTCGAACCCCGCGCCATGGAACAATTCCCAGGCCAAGCCGAAGAACGGGAAGGTTTGTTTTGGATAAATGCCCTGATAACCGAGATTATGAATGGTCAACACGGTCGCCGTGGCGGAGAATTCGGAGCCTGCCCCATCAAAGCGCCGGTAGACGGGAACCAAGGCGGTGGGCCAGTCATGGGCATGGAGAATGTCCGGAATCCAGTCGAGCATTCGGCACAGCTGAAAGGCCGCTCGCGAGAAAAACGCGAAACGGCGCGGATTATCCGCGAAATCGCTTTCGTGCTTCGAGCCGTACAGCCCTTCCCTGCCGAAAAAACCCTCGTGATCGATAAAATAAACAGGGACGTCTGATGAAGAAAGTACACCTTCGAATACCTGGCCCCGTTCCACGATCGGACCCATCGAGACGTCCAATGGGCCGGGCAAGGCCTTGAACCCGGAATGATCGATGGAGTAATAGCGGGGCAGGACGATGCGTACGTCGTGTCCTGCGCGCCGCAATGCGCGGGCAAGGGCGCTGACTGCATCGGCCAAGCCGCCTGATTTGGCGAAGGGAGTGGCTTCACTCGTTACCATGAGAATTT
>SPCK01000033.1 GCA_004525355.1 Spirochaetales bacterium | reverse complement strand
CCGTCGTCGCGCCCGATCCAAAAAAAAGGAGCGCGTTCCGTCGTCATCCACGATCACGCACTCCCCTGGTTCCACTTCGCGCCAGGCCATGGGACCCAAGGCACGCAAAGCGCAGGTCTCGCTGGCGACGTAGGTCACGCCATCGCGCTCGGCGATATGCAACGGCCTGAAGCCCATCGGATCCCGTACGGCTATCAGGGTGCTGTCCCACAACAGGCACAGGCTGTAAGCTCCCTCGACGCCGCGCAGGGCATCCCGAAGTATCGCTTCCGTGCCGCGCTCCAGGGAGCGGCTGATTCGATGCAGGATGAGTTCAGAATCGCTGGTCGTCTGGAAGATAGAACCATTATCGAACAGGTCGGCACGCAGATCGGCCCCGTTTGAAAGGTTGCCGTTATGGGCCAGGGCGATTCGGCCCTTGTTGCACTCGATGGCGAGAGGCTGGGCATTGGCGAGCCCACTGCCACCTTGGGTAGCGTAACGCACGTGGCCGATGCCGACCCTGGATCGAACCGTACCGTCAAGCCAGTCGTCCGCGGCGGTTGCCACCATACCCAGCCGTCTGTCCGAAACGATTCTTCCGCTATCTTCCCAGGCGACGCCACAGGCTTCCTGCCCACGATGTTGCTGGGCAAAAAGCATGTAGAACATGGTCCGTAGTACATCGGTGGGTTCCATCGATCGAACACCGGCCACGCCACAATAGTGTCCTAGGGATCGAGCGGCGTTGTTTCGTGTCTGTTGGGGTTTCACGGTTGTTTGTAGCACGCACCTTAACGATCGTCAAGCCGCCCCGGCGTACCCTCGGGCAATATCCCGCATTTGGCAACGCCGATTTGAACTCTCAGTATAGCGGCAGGTCTTCCGGCAGTCCGGTTTCCGTATCAATCACCGATGGGGCGAGCAGATCGTCCTGATCGACCGCGGGCGGCAAAGCCTTGACGAAGGCGAAATTTCTCATGATGCGTACAAAGGTTTCCATGCGCTTCTTGCTGTCCGCCAACGTGGCCAGGATCTCCCGGTTGCGGACACCTCCCAGGCTGCGGATATTGGTAATCAGTTCAGGGCTGGATTTCCGGTAATCGGCCAGCAACTCTCCGAGCGCCTCGCCCAGCATCTGGAATAGTCCCGTCTCGTCCTCGCAGATTTCCCTGGCTTTGTAGTTGATCTCGTCGACGATCTTGGTCAGGAACGGCATGATATCCTTGCCATGCCGCATCTCCTCGACGTAACGGCGAACCGATGCGACGCTGACCCGTCCGCTTCCCCGCAGGCTTTCTTCGAACGCCGCGATGCGGCCGCCAGTACGGTCGCATTGATATAGGATATTCGCGAGGTTGTTCTGGTAGCTCTTGTTCTCGAAATACCCTTCCACGAGCACCTTCTTGACCGTCTCCTTGATCCGCTGGTCGAATATGCCGAGCGTGAACGTCTTCAGGATGCCCATGGCCTTGATATAGGTAAAGCCGTTGGGGCTTTCCCTCCGAAGGAAGCCATCATTCTCGTCGTTGTACTCTTCGGGAGAAAAGACTTCGGTACCCCCGAACAGATCCTTGATATCCTGGGCCACGGCATTCTCGTGGCGCTCCCGCTGGAGCCGCTCGCGGTCCTTCTCGAAGCGTACGATGATGCGACGGCGGTACTGGTCGACAAAGTCGACGTGTTCACGTCGCAAATCGGGTTGATACAGCGGGTCCCGCTTGCACAATCGAATGACCGCCAGCAGGTTGTCATTCGACATGCGGTAGCGGAGTATTTTGTTGAGAGCAGAGAACATCTTCTCGATCTTGGCTCGCTGTCCCGCCGCCGCGGCCGGGGCGTGTCGCTCGAACACCCTCATCACCTTGCTCAGGAGCATTTCGGAAAACAGGAATCCTTCGGTCAGGTAATATGCGTCAATGATCTCGGGTAACACCTGCTCGCCGTCGACGGGCTGGAAGTCGGGATGGTACCGCGAGTCTTCAAGGGAGAGCCCCGGATCGAAGAAACCCAACAGCCTCTCCCAGTCGTGGCGGCAGATCAGGATAAAGCGTTCTACCTCCTCGAGCTCGGTATTCAGCGGGCCGGCGGCCAGGAGTTCGACAGATTCAAGGAAGCGCAGGAAATCCCGACCGATACCCTCTATTTCCTCATCGCCCTTGACCGCGTTCTCCACCCGGGTCTTCATGCCGTCATAATCGAAGCTGTCTTTCTTCTCCAGTTCTTCCGGCGGAAGCTCGCAGTCCACAAGATAGTCGAAGAAGCGGCGTGACACCCGCAGATCGGGATGGGCCAGGGTTCGATCGGCCAGATCCATGAGGGGCTTGAGCGCCTGACAAAACAGGTACAGGTCCGCGGCCAGTCCTTGCATGACGAAGTTGCTCTTGAACCGATAATAGGGCGGCTTGAGGTGCGAAAGGGGCGCGTAAATTCGTTTCAGCTCCCCGCGGGCCGAACCGTCGTCCAACCCGAATAGCTTGCGAAAGAAGTCGCCGATGATACTGAGGATTCCCATGATGCGCTTATTGTATGTCAGGACGCCCGCGGGGGCAAGCTTGACCTTCGTAGACGGTAAAAAACATTATGCCCCGACGCTTTGCCCATGCCAATACGTTATATCTGCATCGACCATGGTGATTTCGCTGGAGCTCGTGCACGCACTCTGTGAAAACAGGGAAGGATGGGCGTACAACGGGGCGCCAGTCGCAAGTGCGAGAGTGATGGCGTCCGATGGCCGGACATCGCGGATCCTGCGGCTCAGGCCACGGCCATATACGATGCGCGCCAGGAAACCGTCTTCCTCGTAGCCATATACGCCGTACAGTTCAGCCCGACGAAGCGACAAGCGCTGTTCGCGGAATAATTCCGCAAGCAACTGATGCGTCTGGGGTCGCGGCGTGGATAAGCCTTCAAGCTGCATGATAATGGCGCTCGCCTCGTACGCGCCGACGCTGACAGCGATCGATCCGAACTTGCCGGACAGGACGACCACGGGCAACGAATCTTCAGACGGCATGGCAACGCCCTTGACGCGTACGGGAACCATTTCTTCCTTCATGAATAAAAGTATAGCGCGGTAGCGGCGCTTTTCACGGTCAGCATGCGTACGTCGCTCCAACTCGATCTATTGACGCCGCGATTTCAGGACACTAGACTCTTGGCCACGGACGAAGTCGCGGGGTATGGAGGAGAGGCTGGAGCATGGCGGATTTCATGACCGAGATCGACTTCGAATCGTTCCGTAGACTCATTTACGACGAAAGCGGCATCCATTTTTCAGCCACCAACAGATCCATCCTGGAAAGCCGACTGCGCGAGCGACTGCGCGAGAAGAAATTGCAGACTCCATCGGAATACTATGCCATCTTGATCAAGGACAAGGAAGAACTGAAGGTCCTGCTCGATTCCGTCACCACCAACCTGACGCGTTTTTTCAGGAACCAGGCCCATTTCGACGCCGTCCAGAATTTCGTCGTTCCTGAATTGCTGAAGCTCAGGGCGACCGAACGGAATCTTCGCTTCTGGAGCGCCGGCTGTTCCACCGGAGAGGAACCCTACACCATCGCCATGATGCTCAGGGAAATCCTTCCGGCAGGATGGAAATACGAAGTCACCGCCAGCGATATCAGCCTCAAGTCGCTTATGGTCGGCAAGGAAGGCTTCTACACGGATTCGCGCGTCCAGGGGATTCCCGAAGCGTTCCTGGGCAAGTACTTCGATAAGCGACCGAACGGCTTCCAGATCAAGGAAGACATCAAGAAGGTGATCCGTTTCGACTACCATAACCTGAAGAACGATTCCGGGCAGCGCGGGCTGGACGTGGTATTCTGCCGTAATGTACTCATCTATTTCGACGAGGCGGCGCAGAAGGCGAGCATAGAACGGTTCTGGGATGCCATGGCGCCAAAATCATTCCTGTTCATCGGGCACTCCGAATCATTGTTCGGCATGAACACGAAATTCGAGTTCGTGAAAACCGACTGGGCATGTTTCTACAAAAAGTCGATATAAGAGGGAAACAGTGACCGATCCCATTTCCGTGCTCGTCGTAGACGATTCCGCCCTCATGCGGAACCTGATATCGAGCATCGTCGAATCCACGCCCGGGCTACGAGTCGCCGACAGGGCCATGAACGGCGTTTTCGCTCTCCAAAAGATTCCCCGGTGCGACCCCGACGTCATCGTGCTGGACATCGAGATGCCCCAGATGAATGGCATCGAATTCCTCAAGGAACGCAAGCGTCTTGGCATCGACGTTCCCGTGATCATCCTTTCAAGCATAGCCAGGAAGGGCGCCCAGATCACGATGGAGGCCCTGGCACTGGGGGCGTCCGACTTCATAACCAAGCCATCCGGCTCAGTTTCCTCCGATATACACACCGTGGCGGGAGAACTGGGACAGCTCCTGATCGTCTACGGCTCGCAACACCAACGCGTCAAAGGCAAAGAGCCGCCGCACTATCGCTTCGAGGCGCCGGAACGCATGTTCGATCTGGCTCCCCACGAGGAAGTCATCAAGGCTCCTCCCCGGCCCGTGCGGGTCCGCAAGCCCGGCCCCACGGAAATAATCGCCATCGGCATATCCACCGGCGGCCCAAACGCCCTGAGGGAAGTCTTTGCCGCCATCCATCCCGAGCTGACCCAGCCTGTCGTCGTGGTCCAGCATATGCCTGCCGGTTTCACCGAGGAATTCGCCGCCAGCCTGAATAGAATCTGCCCGCTGGACGTGAAGGAAGCGGCTGAGGGAGACGTCCTGAAACCAGGGCGCATCCTCATAGCGCCCGGCGACTGGCACATAACGGTTGAAAAGAAAACGCTGGCCGGCATCGTGCACCTCTCGCAGGACGAACCGGAGAACGGCCACCGCCCGAGCGCCGACGTGTTGTTCCGGAGCGTGGCCAGGGAGTACGGGAACCGGAGCCTGGCGGTCATCATGACCGGAATGGGCAAGGACGGCGCGAAGGAAATCGGGTCGATTTATCGGGAGGGCGGCATGACGCTTGGCCAAGACGAGAAGACGAGCATCGTCTACGGCATGCCCAAGGTCGCCTACGAGCTGGGAAATATCCAGGAACAGGTGCCCCTGTCGCTCATGGCCGAGCGTATCAGCGCCATTGCCGCAGAAAAACGCTGAACCGTGGCTTTGCGCCGGCTTTATTGCCTGTCGGCCGTTCTTTCATTAGCTTAATACTATGAAATGCGCGTAAGACGCGCACCTGCCGAACAACTGACCAAGGAGGATATAATGACACAGAAAACTTATCGATGTGAGGAATGCGAACACGAGATTACCCAGGATGCGGCGCTGCCGGCTCCCGATTGCTGCGGCGACTCGATGAAGGCTCTCCCGCCGTGTGAAAAGTCACATAACGCTGAAAGCGCCAGGCTCGCGGACAGTGATGAGGCCTGCGACGACGGGATCATGTAACGTCATGATCCACCCCCGTCAAGGGCGTATCCGCATCCAGCCAGCCGTCAGCCCTGCACGACTTCCTTGACGCCAGGAACGACCTTCTTGAGATAGGCCTCTACGCCCTGCTTGAGCGTCATCACGGACATCGGGCAGGAGCCACAGGCTCCAGTAAGCCGCACAGTGACGATACCGGTATCGGCTACCGATACGAGTTCTATGTCGCCACCATCAGCCTGGAGTGACGGGCGAACGTCCTGAATCGCTACGCGTACGCTATCATGGTCTATCATATTTTCTCCTTCAATAGTGGCAAGCCGGAACGAGCCTATGGCTACGATACCTAGCTCCGAATTCAGTTAAAACTGCTACCGGTATCAATGTAGCTTCCCGAGCGACTCGGGGTCAAGCATGAAAGTCCCAGGCAGGAGCTTGGCTCACACGTTGGGAGCTGTTCCGAGTAGCCCTACGGCGCTTATCCATGGTAGTATTACTGCACAATCAATCATGAAACCGAGGACCGTGCATGTCCAGAACGATAGTATTCGTCAACCAGAAAGGCGGCGTCGGCAAGACGACGTCGGCGATCAACCTGGGCGCCTATCTGGCGCTCGCCGGCAATCGCGTACTTCTGATCGATTTCGATCCCCAAGCCAACCTGACCAGCGGGGTCGGTTGCAAATCAGGTTCGCGGGGAGCCTATGAAGTCATTTCCGGCCAGGCGACGATGAAGGATGTCATCGTTTCGACATGCGTTGCCGGCATGGACCTTGCCCCTTCGTCCATCGATCTCTCCGGTGCGACGGTTGAGCTGGTTAATCGCGAGGATCGCAACAACTACCTGAAAAACGCCATAGCGGAGATCAAGGCCGGATACGACTATATCCTGATCGACTGCCCGCCCTCGCTTGGTATCTTGACGCTGAACGGCCTGGCGGCCGCCGATGAAGTACTCATTCCGCTGCAATGCGAATATTTTGCCCTGGAAGGCCTGTCCCTGATACTCAAGACCATCCAACTCGTCCAGAAAAGCATGAACCCGCACATGCGGATCACGGGGATACTCTTTACCATGTACGATTCCCGCACCAAGTTGGCCCAGGATGTCGTGCAGCAGGTCAGTTCGTACTTCAAGGATCGGGTATTCGCCACGATCATTCCTCGGAATGTCCGCCTGTCCGAGGCGCCATCGCACGGCCAGCCGATCTGCCTGTACGATCCGACCTGCATCGGGGCCAAGAGCTATGAACGCCTGGCCGGCGAGGTGGTGACCCGTGGCTAAGGCGGGATTGGGCCGGGGTCTGGGCGCGCTGCTGCCGGAGAGCGCATTCGAGGAGACTGATGCCGGCAATCGGGAACCCGGTTCAGAAGGGGTGCGCTCCGTTCCGCTGGGCAGGATTACTCCCAGCCCGGACCAACCGCGCAAGCGTTTCGACGACGAGTCCTTGGGCGAGCTGGCCGATTCAATACGGCGCCACGGGGTGATACAACCTCTGATCGTCGAATCCACCGACGATGGCTCGTACCGAATCGTGGCGGGCGAACGCCGGTGGCGAGCGGCGGCGCTGGCCGGACTCAAGGATATTCCCGTCATCGTACGGGAGCTGGGCCTCGAGAAGCGGCTCGAGGTCGCCTTGGTCGAGAACGTCCAGCGCGAAGACCTCAATCCCGTGGACGAAGCCGAGGCGTACCGCCAATTGATGGAAATGACCGGCTTGACCCAGGACCAGGTGGCCGAGCGAGTCGGCAAGAGCAGGCCGGCCGTGGCCAACTCGCTGCGACTGTTGAACCTGCCGTCAGCAGCGATGGAGGCGGTGCGTTCCGGCATGGCTAGCGCAGGCCATGCGAGAGCCATACTGTCAATCGTCAACCCCATGCATCGCGACCTGCTTCTCAGGCGAGTGCTGAAAGAGGGCATATCCGTACGCGAAGCTGAGGCCGCCGCCGCCGACCTGAACAAAGGCATTAAATCGGGAGCAAAGCCTGCCGAGCGCAAGTCGCCGCCCCGCCTCCTCGATCCCGACCTGGCGATCCTGGAGCAGGACCTGATCGGACGCCTGGGCACCAAGGTGGCCATCAAGGGAAATTCGCAAAAAGGCACGATCGTGATAGATTATTTCTCCATGAACGACTTGGAACGACTCTATTCGCTCATGACCGGAAACGCCGATTGAAAGGAAGAGCTTCCGCGATTCTCGCGCTTGCTGCCGCCATCTCGGCCTTTCCTGCCGTGGCATCCCCCGGCAGCATATCGGCCAACGTCGTATTACCCTTTCCGTCATCGGGCTACGAATACCGTGAAGGCCTGGCTCCGTGTACCAAATTGTCGGAGCTGGTCGCAAAACCTACCATCATCGAACTCGAGAATTACGTTTTCAAGGATCCCGCCAGCGGCGAGCGACGCATGACTGGTTTTACCGATGTGCATGCCATATATGACTTCCCGATAGAGGCCTTCATCGCGGCGAATACGGATTACGCAAATTATTTCCGCTTCGTTCCGCGAATCTTCAGCTCGGACATCCAGACGCGGACGCCTGGCCAGTGCATCATGAAGTATACCGTCGGCATTTCCTTCCTCGGGTTCAGGGTTGCATACGAGACACTCCAAGAGACCCGCGCGGAGCCGAGAGCCGATGGCAGCTTCCTGTCCACAAGCCGCCTGCTGGATAGTCCGGACGGCAAGCTGTTCGAGCATTACACCTCGCTGTACCTTGCGACGGTAATCGTCGATGGAAAAGCAATGACCTATGTCCGCTACTTCAACAGGCCCGGAGTACGGAATCCCTTCCCGGGCATGCTCACGGTCTCCAGAACGTTTACGCCAGGCGAAAGCCGAGCCCAGGTCACTGCACTGGCCAAGGAAGCCGCCAAGAGGATAGTTCCCAAGCCCTGAGTTTCAATCTCCCCACTCAAACTCGACGAGGTTGCCGCCCGCCGATCTGTATTCGGTGTCTGCCGTCGCGTTTCCCGCGGCCTGACCGGCCGCGTTCGCGCCGTACCGCTCGGCGAATCGCTTGACGACAGCCGATCTGGGCAGATCGGCCATCGCCCTTGCCAGGGCAGCCGAGGCTTCCGCCTCTTTACCGGCGAGACCCAGGACCAACACCAAATTGATCCGCGGCGTCGCGTACAGAAGATCCTGCAAGGCAGCCGCGGCGAAGGCCTGAATCGCCCCGCTGTAATCGCCGAGTTGTGCAAAACGTATACCGAGGTTATTCCATGCGTCCGACTTCGAGCGTCCGTCAGGCGCGCTCGAAACGGCCGACTGGGCAGGCACCACGAATACCCGCTTCAGGTCGGCGATGGCAACACGCGCGAGCGATTCACAGGCGGCAGCCGCCGGCAGCGGCGGCTCGCCGGGGGTCCCGGACAGCGGCAATGCAGGATAGCTCCTGCGAGCCTGTTCAAGCGGTACAATTTCGAGAGCTTGGCCCGCCCGTACCGCTGTGGCATATCCCTGGCGCCAGGCTTCTGTGAACCCCTTGGCAAGCACTGTCGACTCCAGCGGTATCCACCAGGTTCCCTGGCTCTCAAGCGACCCGAATACTGAAGGCGGATATCCATAGCGACCGGCCCCGCCGGGGGCACCGTCAGCCTCGAAAGCGAGGAACACATGCCCGGGAGACGTGAGTATTGCCGTCCGTACGCCAGCCGCTTCCAGACAGGAAGCCAGTAGAGCAGTCGTATCGTCGCAATCGCCGGCACCCGAGGCCAGTGTCGACCTCGGGAACCTGACCGTATCCACCACCGATCCTCCGCCCATGCGGGAGAAGGGCGTAGCCGGATCCTCGACGTATATCAGGCCCCGCGCCCCGAGGGCGTTGACCAGCGCGAACGCCTTTGAAAATGACCGGCCGAACAGCGGCGGCGGCTCCAGGAAGAGCGATGCATGGACGAACGTCACGATTGCGTCATCGTTGGGCGTGACGAAGGCCGCCAAGGCACTCGTATCGTCCCAGGTCAGGGCGGTACGCGCCCTGAAAAGCAGGGTGGTAGCGAGAGTGCCTTCAGCATGATCCGCTTCTGCCCTGATGGACGCGGCCACGGTCGTCTCTTCCCTGAGCTCCAGTACCGATCGATTCAGGATCAGCATGATCGGCACATCGATCGATGCGCCCGCGGCCAACGGCCCCGATACCATCGCCTCAGCGGGAAAATCGAGGAAATCCTTGATGGCCACCGTGATGCGTAGATCGCGAAGGGCAACATCTCCCCGATTGGTAATGCGAACCAGCCCCGCGGGGACATCGCGATAGCGTTCCATGAACGCCGGGAACACGGGGCCAAGCCTCGCCTCCACTCCGAGGGGGGTCGGGCGTCCGGGAAGGCTCCCGCCCTCGCGGGCGCGGAATGCTTCACCAAGAGACGACATGGCCGCCACGACTTCCCGATCGTCCGGATTGTCACCCAGGTAACGCTCAAGGGCGCGCATGGCTTTCTGGTAATCCGCCCTGGCCGTTTCCGCACCGTAGCGCGCAAGCGGGCCGTATACCGCGGCCGCGACCCTGAGGGCGGCAGCACGCATGATGCCGGACCGAATCACGGCGAGCCTCGCGGCGTTCAGACGATTGCCGGGAAAAGCCGCGGCCATGGCCGCCCGCAGGGTCAGTTCGACCATGGAGAGGCCGGCGCCCTGGACATAATCAGCGCGATCGGCGTACGCCTTCTCGTCGTCGGGGTTGGCTCGGACTACCGCGTTGAGCGCGATGATCCGCTCCAGGCTTACGGCCAACTCCCCCGCGTTTCCGCGGCGCATCGCGCCGAGCGACCGTGCATCGTCGAAACGCGAAACGGATAATCCACCCCCCGACAGCAGCAGATACAGCGACCCGTCGGAACCGACCGCGGATCCGTTGATCATGGAACCAGCCAGAGGATCCGACTGAGGGGCCGGATCGTCTATTCGCCACAAGGGCAGCCCGAATCGGTCATAGGCCGCCACCGACTGGCCGCTTACCAGGATAATTTCCGAGCCACGCAAATGCATCCGCTGGGCGGTCACATCCTTTCCCGGTCCGTCGATCAGGCGGATCGCCTGGACCAGCGTACCATCAGGCGCATACCTGCGGATAAACCTGGTGAGTAGGTCGTAGCACCAGAAATTGCCATCCTCGTCATATTCGAACGACGCCATTGTCAGCGGCTTGGATCCCTGCAGTTCAAGGGGTATTTTGCGACGGCCGTTCAACTTGAAAAACCCCATGCTGGAGTATTCCTGGAATACCGGCGAACCGTCGGGAGCCAGCCTGAAGGACGAAGGAAGCGGCTGGATCGTGGCGCCTCGCTCGAATTCGGATGCTCCACGCCTGAGGGTCCAGACGTCGCCCGTGGCCGTCATCCCCACAACGGTTCCAGAGGGCGTCGAAGCCATCCCGTACAGATACGCATACGAATTCGCCGGATCCAGTCGGTATGTCCCGCGTACCCCCAGTTCAGACCCGAGTTCAGCCAGGAATCCGACACCGGACACGAATACGCCGCCGCCGGGCGACGGGGACATGGCTGCGTAATATTGCGGTATGGCATCGTCGATATCCAATGCTGAACCACTTGCTACCACGCTGAATTCCGCACTCGGCATGGGCGCTTCCGCCTGCCATTGATCCGCGAGTCCAGCCATGCGCGCCCAGAGGGAAAACACCAGTGAAGGCAGGAGAATAGCGAGCTCGGCCCGCCCGGACCAGTACAGGACGACCTGCTCCTCGTGACCGGATGCGGTGGCCGCATTGACGGAAACCATGGACGGGGTTCCCGTAAAAACGAATTGCAGGATCACAGCCGGCGCATTCGCAGTCTTTTCGATAAAGAACGGCAGGAAGCGATGCCCAGCCGCTTCGACGGCGACCTCGGCCGCGCTTTTGGCATCCGCCAACGAGATACCCGCGGAATCATCAGCATACACGCGTTCAATCGAGATAGGCGACTCTGCGTGCAATGGCAAGGCGACAAGAAGCGCGAGCACCAACAATACGT
>SPCK01000456.1 GCA_004525355.1 Spirochaetales bacterium | reverse complement strand
CAGCCGCTGGGCGGGGTCGATGTTCGCATCGTGATGGTCGACGATCTGGACTATCCGCTCATGCCGATCGTCGCCGAGCTCAAGCGATTCATCCTCGACTTGCATGGGCGAGGGAGCCTACCCTGATCGAATTCACCTGCGCCTCCGTTGAAGACACAGAAGCTCTTGGAGAGCGCCTGTCCCGCGCAGCCACGCCGAATACCGTGATAGCCTTCAGGGGAGGCCTCGGGGCGGGCAAAACCGCCATGGCCCGGGGCTTGGCCCGGGGGCTTGGCATCCGGGATCTTGTGACCAGTCCTACATATACCTTGGTGAACGAATATGATGGCGGGCGCTTGCCGTTCTTTCATGTTGATGCCTATCGGCTTTCTTCCGCCGGCGAGTTCGAGTTCATGGACGCGAGATCGTATCTTTATGGAGGTGGTTTGTGCGCCATCGAGTGGAGCGAGCGTGTACGGGATGCCCTGCCCGCTGACGCCGTCATCGTCGACATAGAGCCTCTTTCTGATGGATCCAGGAAGATCAGGATTGAAGGCGCATTGGAGGAGATAGTCACGTGAACGTACTGGCCCTGGATTGCTCAACGGATATCCTCGCAGTAGCTGTCGCGCGCGGTTATGACTCCGCCGTAAAGGGGCCGCAGCCTCCAAAGCACCCATACCGCGAGGATACTGGCCACGCCCCCGCTCCGGGACCTGGTCTGGTTACCGTTTCCGTCGACGCCGGATTCCGGCACGCCGAGCGAATCATGGGGTGCATTGAATTCTGCCTCGCCGAAGCCGGCTTGGCAAAGGATGACATCGATCTGTTCGCCTGCGCCGGCGGCCCGGGCTCCTTTACCGGCTTGCGGATCGCCATGGCCACCGTCAAGGGCCTGGCCTTGGGAACAGGCAAGCCGTTCGTTGTGGTTCCCACGCTCGACGCATACGCCGCCGAGTGGGCAGGCGCCGCACCGATAATCATTCCCGTGCTGGACGCCAAGCGCTCCCGTTTCTTCCATGCCGTCTACGAGTCGGGAATCTTGATTTCCGGCCCGCACGACGAGAGCGCGCAAAGCATGCTGCAACGCGTTAATGCCTGCCCTGAGGTTCTGTTCGTCGGTCCCGACCTCGATCTCATCGAGGAGCTGGCGGCCGAGCGGTCCGGTTTCCGAACGGCAAGCGTACGGCGCCGATCGCCGATTGGCTCCATCATCGACCTCGCTCTGGTTCGATACAAGAACGAAGGTCCAGCCCCGTCCGACGCGGCGCCCAACTACCTCAGGACCAGCGACGCCGAAGAGATGGCCGCGGCAGTGAAGGCATGACCATGGACGAATTCAGCGACCTGGAGGAAATAGGCGATCTCGAAGAAATCGGGGAGATGCAAACCCTCGAGGACCAGAGCAACGCCTCCCCAACGGCCTCGCCCCTGCTGGCGTTTTCGAGCATAAGAAACTTGATGTCCTCGTACGCCGTCGTACCCAATCCGATAGCCATACTGGACGGTACGCTCTCCTTCGTGTACAAGAACGATTCCTTCAATACGATCATCCGTTCTTTCCGGTATCCCGACCGCTCGTCCTTCCTTGGCACCTTCGCGCGATGCATCAACAAGGCTGAAGCCAAGGACTTGTACGATATTCTCAAGAATCCGGTCAGGGGCTACTCATGGAGCGGTACGTTGCGACATCGCGCGAAATATGCGGGCAGCATGTTGACCAAGGTTCAGTTCATTCCGTTCAAGCCAGAGGATAGGTCCGTTCAGGATCCGATGGCATGGACGGTCATCTTCGACGACGTGACCGATGAGAACAAAAGCTTCCTGCGCGGTATGTTCTCCAGCCTGCTGGAGGCATCCAAGCTCAAGGATATGGATACCGGGCGCCATATCGAGAGGGTCAACCTGTACTGTCACCTGATGGCGACCGCTATGTACGGGGACGCTCGCTGGCCCGAAGTCGACGTTGATTTCGTGGAAAACATCGGGTTCCTGGCCGCTATGCACGACGTTGGCAAGATCGGCACGCCCGATGATATATTGAACAAGAAGGGCCCGCTGAACGAATTTGAATGGACGATCATGAAGGAGCATACGATCAACGGAGCCTACATCCTGTCAAGCTATCCCGACCCGATGGCAAAGCAGATAGCCCAATCCCACCATGAATGGTGGAACGGCACCGGCTATCCCTATCACCTGGTCGGCGACATGGCTCCCCTCCCCGCCCGTATCGTCGCGCTGGCTGACGTGTACGACGCACTCAGGATGAAGCGAAGCTACAAGGAACCATTCGATCACAAGCGGGCCTCATTACTTAT
>SPCK01000448.1 GCA_004525355.1 Spirochaetales bacterium | reverse complement strand
CCATGGCGGCAATTTCCCTATATTCGCGTACAGGGACCAGAACGGCGCCGATGCCAGCACGGAAGCCTCCGGCGTGGTGACACCCTATGCGTTCTATGACGACATGCCCGCGTCGCTCTCTCATGACTCCGTACCCGCGACTGCGGGAGAGCCTCCCGCGACTGCGGGAGAGCTTCCCGCGACTGCGGGAGAACCACCCGCGACTGCGGGAGAACCACGGAGGAATGACGAGGCGATCCGCTACTATTCCCGCCTCTTCGAACGCTGGAGGGATGATTTCGATTTCGATTTTATCCGCTATGACTCCGTGGACCGCGTCCTTGATTCCTGCGCCGACGACACGGGCTGCGTACCCCTGTCGGGTCGGCCGACTCCCGAAGTGCTCAAAGAAGCAATCGGAACGTCCAGGGAAGGCGCCAATGCCTCGGGCGCGCTTGCGGAGCGTTCTGCTCCCGATGTCGACGAGTACGCTGCCATGGGTTTTGACCTGGTAATAGGATCCGATATGCTCAGGCGCATCGACGCGCCCTTTCTGCAGGACTCTTTCGCGCTCTACGACTGGCTGGCTGGTCGCGCAGCGGATCCTGATCGCCGCCTTGCCTCCGTCTGCTTTGCCGTGGATGCCCATGATAACGGCGACCATCGCCGCTGGGGTCAGTCGCTGGGCTTGCTCATGGGACGAGACAGGATGCGCCTGCGACACGTGGTCGCCCGATTCCTGTCCGTCGGCCCCGTACGGCGCCCCCTGTACGAGACCATGGGTTTCCAGGACATGTCGACCGGGCTGTACGAGGCCGATGTCTCGGTCCGAGGTCTGGACTGGGCCGATGACGCGGCCTTCGCGGCCGGTTATGCGTCCATTGAAGCGTTGTACCACTCACTCAGGCCCTTCATCGACGCAGCGCGCATTACCGAGCGACACGTCGAACCGACCCACGCATGGTGGGTCATCAAGGGAAAAAGCTCTGACAGGGTAATCGTGATCGCATGTTCGCTGGAGACTGGCGACGGATTGCCTCCCGGCAGGATAAAAATTCCGCTTGACACCAAGCTGGGGAACCTCGAGGGAAAAGCGTACCGAATGCCGGATACCCATGGAGTTTCATTGACCGCCGAGGGTTCACTCGCCCTGGACCTGAATTACCTCGATCTGATCGTCGCCGATCTTGGCACCGCGTTCTATTGAATCGAGGGCTACTTCCCTGGAGGAATCATGCGCAAGCTCCTGACTCTCGTAGCCGCCATCGCCGCTGCCGTGAACGCCAGCGCCCTGGATCAGAAAGCCCTGCAAGGCAGCATCGACGTAAGCCTGGCCCTGTGGGACGCCGCAGTTCCCTACGTCAGGCTCGGCTCGGCGCCCGCCCTTAGCGCAATCGACCCTGCAAGCGTGCTGCGCGACCTCGCGGTGGATTTCACGACGGTTGGACGCTATGACGAGTTTGCCTATCTCATCGAGTACGCTGAAAAGGAATACAAGGCCGGCCGCCTCACGGTACGGGTAATCGCTGACAGGCCGCCGACGCCCGGCTTCTGGCCCGCGCGCGAGTCCGTCAGAAAACGCGCCATCGTCATCAGCGAGTTCGACGCGGCCTTCCTCCGGGAAGAGCCTGCGCTGTATCGTTCATCATTCCTTCGGGCTGTAGCCACCCACTATTTCATCGACGAGAAAGCCCCCCTGAACGCCCTGCTCCTGGGACGGAACGCGCTCAACGAATTCTCGGCCTTCATGTCCGGTATCTGGACAGAATCGATCTACCTGAGGGAAATCATGAAGGTGACCGCCCCTACCGGTCCTTCCCCGGATTACTACAACGTGCTCCTGGGCTCGGCGCGGGATGACAACCTGAAATCCGCAAGCGCCTTGATCTTTGGATTGGAAATGGACCTGACCTACGACGCCATACGGAACCTACGGAACATAAAGACGACGGACGAAGCGCGCGCCCTCCTGACGGGCGTTTCCGGCTTACCGGACTCGTTCATGGGCGATGCCAGGCGAACCGCCTTCGGCTCCGGTCCATCGCCGTACCAGCTTGACCGATGCCTGTCCATGCGATCCGCCCTTATCGTCCTGCCGTGGATGCACCTGTCGATTTCCCGCGCCATGAAGCGGGGCGACACCAGTCTCGATCCATTGATGGACTCGATCATCGCCGACCTTGGCGCTTTCAAAGCCGTTTACGCCTACGCCGATGCGGACTACCTCGAAGAACGCATCAAGCGCATCAACGAACTTGTTATGCGGCCGCCGGAACCCGGAGCACCCCAAGCCGGCTCGGACATCCCTCCACCAGCGAATTCCTCCGCACCGTATCCGTCCGCCTCTTCCGCCGAGTG
>SPCK01000019.1 GCA_004525355.1 Spirochaetales bacterium | reverse complement strand
TTTTCGCTTCTTGGAGGATGGTACCGACATCGGGAAAAGGCAGGCGCTTGTCTCCCGGCGTAAAATCAAGGAGCAGGGTCGTGCCGTCTCCCGAGATGCGCAGATTGAAAACATGCTTGGCGAACGGCACGAGGTCGGCCCACTGCGTGCCGACGCGCACCCAGCCTGCGGCCCGGGTCAGGATCTCGCCCTTTTCGCGCTCCAGTCCGGATCCCAGGTAGAAGGCCGTGTCGTCATCCTGTATGGCAGGAATGACCTTGCCATAGATGTTCTTGCCCGGCTTGCCGGTCTTCGCGGCCATCAGCTGCGCCACGCACGTATCGGCGGGAGCCCAGAAAGAGCGCTGGACCCGCCCGTCCAGCGTAACCGGATCGCGGCGCTCCACCTTCTCGGTTTCGCTGACCTTCTCCTCCTTGGGGGGGAGGAAGGGAAGCAGTCCAGGTTTTTTGACGATTCGCTCCCGGGTTACCCGTTCAACGCGCACCCGGAACAACTGGGGCGAAGGGGCTTCCGATATGACCGCTGCCTGGAACGGGATGAATTCGGGCGGCGTTTCCAGGGGTAGCCACTTGGCCTCTTCAGGCGCGCCCGATGAAGGCGCCTGACCCTGCGCGATGATCACCGATACCGGGGCCTTGGCTTCCTGGAATTTGCCCACCGCATCGGAAAGGATCCTGGACGACACGCTATTGATCCGGGCGTCCGAGACGATCTTGCCCAGCGAGTCGGCGGTCCAGTCGGCCCCGCCTTCCGGATCGGGAGTAAAACGCAGGGTAACTTCCAGGCCAAGCTCGTCCACGTTCAAGCGAACCGTTCCCCTGGCAGTCTGCGAGGCCATCCCCGGGCTCCTAGACCTTGTAGCCCTGGGCGAGGGCCCGTGTCAGCTTGAGTTTTACGAGCTGATTCTCCTTGCGGAGCTGGGTTAGCTCGAACTGCTGCATGCGAACGGTCTCTATCAGGTCTCCTACGGTCAGGACGCCGCTCTGGAGTAGCTCTTCCACATAACCGATCTTGGACTCGAAATCGATCTCGGCCTCGGAATTGGCCGCTCCGTAGCTGTCGTCAAGGTATTCCGGGTCGAGAAAGTCGTCCGTGTAGTCCTCGGTGGAAATCAGCTTGTCGGCGATGCGGTAGATAGCTTGCGACAGGATGGATTGCGGTTTGTACCGGATGATGGGAATCCTGCTGCCGAGGGCGATGTCCTGCAAGTCGTCCCGGTACAATATTCCCATGTGCTCCAGATCCATCCCCAGGTATTCCTTGCAGGACCGACGGATCTTCTGCGCCTTGTCGGCGTCCTTGGGATCCTCGAGCATGTTCATGACCAAGCGCGGCGCAAACCGCGACATGCGAATATCGAAAGCGGCCCGGCTGACAGGGTCGGCCTCGGCCACACGACCCAGAATCTCAGGGACGTAAGCGCGCTGGAGCGAACCGCCATCCTTGCGAAGGCCGTCCAGAATGGCCCTGGCCCTGGAACGCGGCTTGAAGCTGTCCCACATCAGCCTGAAGACCACGTTTTTCAGGAAGAGGTAGGCGTTCAGGGTGGCCGTAAGCGTCGGCGCCGTGATCACGATGCCGCGGCCCGACAACAGAAAGAAATCCAGGATGTTCGAACCACTTCCAGCCCCGAGGTCGAGAATCAGGTAATCGGCCTCGAGCGACAGGAGCCGCCGAGCGAGGCCAGCTTTTTGCTTTGCGTTCAGGTTAGCCAAGCCCGGAATCTCGGCATCGCCGGCGATGAATCGTAGATTCGGGTAATCGGTGCGGTGGATCAGTTCCTCGAAATCGTTCCTGGCGCCCGAAAGGAAGGTACCAATACCGTTCTTTGGCGCGGGGAATCCCAGGGTAAGGTGGAGGTTCGACGCTCCGAGATCCAGGTCCACGAGCACTACATCCTTGCCAGCCTGGGCCAGGGCGATGGAGAGGTTGGCCGCCAGCAGCGACTTGCCCACGCCACCCTTGCCGCTGGCGATGGGGATGATGCGCACTACTCGGCCTCCACCGTTTCCACCGTCGCCTCGTGAGAGCCGATCACCGGGCCAGGCTCGCCGGTCTTCCCTCGGTACACGAAGAGGAGGTACGCCGCGGTCAGCACATCCCAGATCCCTACAGCCCCGACGGTCACCGAGGCCACAATACCCGTCCCTCCCCCGGCCTCGCCAAGGGAAGAAACCAAGGCTGGCAACCCGACGGCCGCCGCGAAAACAGATACCGCCTTGCCCACGATGATGAGGGGACGGTAGACCGAGTAACGATCCGGATTCATGCCCAAGAAGAAGAAAGCCGCGGCAAACAGCAGGTTCGGGGCCGCCACGAGCCGAAGCAACTGCGGCTGGGCCGCAACCGCCAGAAGCGCGCCTTGCGTGAGAAAATAATAACGAAAAAGTTCAACACCCGCGAATGTAAAGAAAAACGGTTTATGCCTCATGACAGCGACAAGTGTACTCGTTCGCTTCGCGGGGAGTCAAGGAACGGGCCATGAGGCTCGCACAAAACCGCTCCCTTCTCCAGTTGACAGAGGACCGCGCCAAGCGGGATATTGTATATATGATGGAAGCCAACCCCAAGAAACGCGACCGCGTCGCGTGGAGCGTAATCGCCGTCGTGGCAGTTTTCTGTTCAGCCCTCACGTTCAGCGTACCGACCGCCTACGCCGAGGACGCCCAATCCCAGACCCAGCGCTATTTTTCGCTCTTCCAGAGCGCCTTCAACTTCATCCTCCAGAATTACGTGGACGAGATTGATCCTACGGTCCTCTATGAAGGCGCCATGCAGGGCATGTTCGACGCGCTGGGCGATCCCTATTCGACCTTCCTGACGGAAGCCATGATGAGCGATCTGAACGACACCACGACCGGCAAATTCGGCGGCATCGGGCTGTATATATCCAAACCCCTGCCAGATCCCAAGACGCCGGACAAGCGACTGTACGTCGAGATCGTCTCTCCCATCGAGGATACCCCCGGATGGCGCGCCGGCATCATGCCCGGCGACCAGATTACCCATATCGACGGCGAGCCCACCGAGCCACTGACCATGGACGACGTTCTCAAGCGGCTACGCGGTGCCCCGGACACGCCCGTTACCATCACCCTGCTCCGCGGGATCAGCCTGGTTTTCGACGAGACCATCACGCGCGCCATGATCGAGGTGCCGACCGTCAAACGCGCCATGCTGCCGGACGGTTCCGGGTATCTGCGAATCATCGAGTTCACCCCCCAAACGGTCATTCGGGTTCGCGAAGCCCTGGACTTCTTCAAGACAAAGGGCTACAAGGGCCTCGTGGTCGATTTGCGCAACAATCCCGGCGGACTACTGCAGTCGGTAGTCCAGGTGGCCGACCTGTTCCTGGCCAAGGGCGTCATCGTGTCGACCAAGTCCCGCAACCGCTACGAGAACGCCGTCTACCAGGCCAAGCAGGACTTTATCGTACCGGCCGGCATGCCCGTCGTCGTGCTTATCAACCGAGGCTCGGCCAGCGCTTCCGAAATCCTGGCCGGCGCCCTCAAGGACAATAAGCGCGCTTATCTCGTTGGCGAGAACAGCTACGGCAAGGGCTCGGTCCAGCAGATCCTGCCGATCGGGCAGACCGGCTTCAAACTGACCATGTCGCGCTATTACACGCCAAGCGACGCGAACATCGACAAGGTGGGTATCGCGCCCGACCTGGAAATCAAGGAACCCGAACTGACGCCCGAGGAAGAGACATCTTTGTCGGAACTGATCCAGCGCAATGTGTTCAGCGAGTTCGCCAAGGCAAATCCGAATGCCGGAGCGGCCCAGATAGACATGTTCGTTCGTGGTATCAAATCCGTCGGCTCGCCGGTCAGCGAACGCGTCCTCAAGAAAATGGTGCGCAACCAGTTGCAACGAACGACCATCGCGCCCGAATTCGACCTCGATTTCGACCTTCAGCTCAAGGCCGCGCTCGAAGTACTCGCAGGAGGCCAGTTTACGGCGCTTGTCGCCAACGCGAGTTCCGTGTACGACCTGCAGGCGGCGACCGCTTCCGCCGCGGGCAACTGAAAAACGCCGCCCGCCGATGCGGCAATTCGTGCTGCCTCCATCCTGGGTCGCTCCCCCCGACGGCAGGCTGGTCCTGGGGGGCAAGGAAGCCCGGAGGCTTGGCTCCGTCCTGAGGCTCCTGCCTGGGGATTCGTTTCCCGGTCTCGCCCCGGACGGTCGGCGCGTGTCCTGCTTGGTGATCTCTGCCGAACCCGGTCGTGTCGAGCTGAGCGTCGTTGCAGGCGACATCCCGGCCGGCGACGGCTCATTCCTACCGGATCTCCGCTCCGGCAGGCGCTTTTCGGAGTCGCCGCAAAAGGGTGCCGCGCCTTCCGCAACAGAAACCGACATTCCCAGGCTCGTTCTGGCAGTAGGCATACTCAAAGGCTCCAAGCTGGACGACGTCGTCAGGGCGGCCGCGGAAGCTGGAGTCGCAGCCGTCATCCCGCTGGCCAGCAAGCGCGCTGTACCCCGGGGAGAATTCGCCGGGCGCCTGTCGCGTCTGCGTCGGGTATGCGCCGAGGCGCTCGGGCAATCCGGCTCGACGACACGTACCACGGTACTCGACCCAATGGGCCTTCACGATTTCCTGGATTCATTCCCCGCGTCCGCAGGCAGGCTCGGACTGGTCTTTCACGAGACGCCCCTTGCCCAAGCGCCCCTGCATCGCTATTGTACCGGTAAGCATAAAGAAGCCGCCCTGTGCATCGGCCCCGAGGGCGGCTTCGCTGATGACGAGCTCGAGCTCTTCTCGGATCGGGGCTACGTGCCCGCCTGGCTCGGTCCCGCCGTCCTCAGGGCAGAAACAGCGGCCGTCTTCGCCCTGGCCTCATTACGCATACTCTTCCTGGAGCGATCCTCATGGATAACGAAAAAGTCCGACGGATAAGCGTTCTCAAAGTACCGGTCGATATCGTCGGTCCGGACGACCTTGAAGACGTGGTAAAAGCCCTGTATTCCGACGGCAAGAACCATCAAATCATTCTCCTCTCCATGGCCGATCTCATGCGCGCCAGGCGATCAGGCGAATTCCGTACGATGGTCAACGGGGCATCCCTCGTCCTGCCTATTTCATTGTCCATCGTCAAGGCCGCCCGCTTTACCAAGCGACCGGAACCGGTGCGTTATGAACCTTTCGACTTGATCATACGCCTCTTGGGCATTCTGGACCGCTGGGGTAAATCGGTCTATCTATTTGGTTCCTCGCCCCGAAGCCTGAACCGTGCCGAGAAGAACATCAAGGCGACCTTCACGGACTTGCACGTCGTAGGAAGGCATTCAGGCCGTATCCCCAAGGGTTTCATGCCCAACATCGTCGAAGCGATCCGAAAATCCTCGCCAACCCTGCTCATGGTCGGCAAGGGAGTTCCCTCCAGCGAGAAGTGGATACCCCGCAACCTCAAGAATTTCGGATCGGGCCTCTACCTGTGGAGTTCGGACGTGCTTGACATTTTCGCCGAACGGCATCGCCGGCCGCCGCAGCGCATGTTCGCGCACGGCACGGAGTGGATGTACTACCTTCCCCGGCATCCACTCAGGTTCTTTCGATTCTTCACCTTGTTCCGCATGAAAATCATCGCGCTGTGGTACCGCATCAGGCATCGATAACACGTTTCTGACAATGACGGCGACCCGTCCCTCCGTGGCTGGCCCTCTACGCGGTGCGGGCCAACCTGTGCTGGTCCAACTCGATAATTATGCTGGCCAAGGATGCGATTAAGGCGCTAGAATGATTTTCCCAAAAGGAGGAGTCATGAACGCATACCCGGAGCGCCGCAAGCGCCTCGCTGATACCTTCGCCGCCCGCGGCGTAGCCGTCGCCATGTTCGAGGACACCGAAGGACGTCGCGATCCATCCGTACGCTACTTTAGCGGTCACCCGTCGGACGCTTTGCTGTTCATAGCCGCCGGCGGCCAATCGCTCCTGATACCCTGGGATGTCAACATGGCCGCCTCCATGGCGCACGTGGACCGGACCGTAGCCTACGCCGACTTCGTCCGCAGCCCTTTCAAGGCAATGGCCGGCGCACTTGCAGAACTCGGCATCTCAACGGGCGCCAAGGTCGACCTGCCCTCGGTCACACCCTATCCCATGTATATCAAGTATGTGGAAGCCTGCCCCGATTATGACTTCCTGTGCGGCGATGGCGGCTCGCAGGAAACCGCCGCAGGCATGCGCGCCGTCAAGGACACCGAAGAGATCGCGATCTATCGCAAGGTTTCGCAGATCACCGATCACGTCATGGATTGCATCGAGACCGGCGTAAAGAAAGGCGAGCTGGTTACTGAGGCCGACGTCGCGCTGTACATCGAGCGGGCCCTGCGCGAACGCGGCTGCGACGCGACCGGCTTCGCGACCATCGCCGCTGGCCCTTCCCGCAGTTTTGGCATCCATGCGATCCCGAGCTATACCGCGGCCCCTTTCGGCACCACGGGTATGTCCATCCTCGACTTCGGTCTGGTATACAAGGGTTATACCTCCGACGTCACCATGACCTTCGTTCGCGACACGGTTTCCGGCAAGCGCGAGGAAATGATCCGCTTGGTGGAAAAGGCCTACGAGGAAGCGGTCGCCATGTGCGGTCCTGGCGTCAAAAGCCGCGATATCGCGCTCCGGGTGGAGGCCATCTTCGCGGAGAAGAGCTTCACGATGCCTCACGGGTTGGGCCATGGAGTCGGACTGGAAGCGCACGAGATGCCGGCGATCAACAATCGGGAAGACAATGACTGGGTACTGGCCCCCGGCCACGTCATCACCATCGAGCCGGGGCTCTACGACCCCGAAGCCGGCGGCGTGCGTCTCGAGAACGACGTCCTGATTACTGAAACGGGCTTCGAAGTACTGACCCACTCACGCATCGTTTACCTGTAATAGTTGGTTTTTGCGTCCCCCGCGCCGCCCAACCGGCGTGCGGCGCGGGTCGTGCACTGCGCGAGTAGTCCTCACCAGCGATTATCGCGAACAGCATACGCGCGCATGGAGGCGCGTTCCCAACGTAGACCGAAATACGAAGCATTTCGGGATGTAATGGATGACGACGGTCCCTGACGCGCAGGCGCGCGGCAAGCCGGTTACGCGCTCAGGGTAGCCGTTCAGCCATCCAGACCAGCATCCGGCCAGCTGCCAGCGGCTCGACACCGTCAAGCAGGGCGGGCACCGTCCAGTCACTACGCCACAGACGCAGCCTACCCTCGTTGGGACTCAGGCCGTAGAATCCTGCTCCCGCCAGGGAAACGAATCCTTCCAGCCTGTCCAGCGCCCCGGCCTCGTCGAACACTCCGGCCAGCAACTCCAAGGCCAAGGGCGACGTATAACAGCCGGCCGCTCCTGCCGCCTTGGCTGCTGGCGAATGCGGGGCGCTGTCGCTCCCGAAGAAGAATTTCGGGGATCCGGATGTTGCTGCAGAGACCAACGCCTCGCGGTCGCGAGCGGTCTTGAGCACGGGCTTGCAGAAAAAACCCACCGACAGTCTCTCTCCCAGAAGGTCATCCACGGTAAAAGCCAGATGGTGCGCGGTAATCGTAGCCGCAACACGACCGGGCCAGCGCAGAACCGCGTCCACGGCCGCCACTGATGACAGATGCTCCATTACGACACGGAGCCTAGGGTACCTCCCGATGATGCCATCCAGCACTGGAATGAAGGCTTCCTCGCGCTCCATGACCGGCGCGGCCGGGTCCTCGGCATGCACGCACAATACCAGGCCCGCCCGCTCGACGGTAGCCAGTTCTTCGGCTATGACCGTCGGATCGGGAACGCCGTCCTGCGCGTTCGTTGTGGCACCCGCGGGATAATACTTGGCAGCCACGGCGCCGGCACGAACGCAATCCATCACGGCATCCGCGCCCATACCGGGTATCAGCTTGAAGGTCGAAAGAACTGTCGATGCATTTGGACTCGACCGGATCGCCGCCTCGACCGCCTTCCGGTAATCGTCCAGCGCGCGGCTGGAAACCAGGGGCGGGACCACGTTGGGCATGACGAGCAATCTCCCGAAGCGGGACGCGCTCCGGCTGGCGTAGGCCGCGAGGCCCGGTCCCTGCCTGAGGTGGACGTGAAAGTCGTCCGGCAGGGTTATTTCGAGTCTATCCATGAAATGCGAATTCCACGATGGACACGTCGTCGTCGAACAGTTTCTTTGACGAGAGGGACAGCACCGTATCCACGATACGCTTTATGGGCGACAGGCCGGATGGCGCCAGCGCGCACTCGCGGTGGTGCGTTGCCAGGAGCTCCAGAAATTCCTCCCACGGGAGCAGGGTGCCATCCTTTTTGCGGATCTCGAACAGGCCGTCGCTGAACAGATAGAAGTGGGAACCTGCCTCGATGGTGACTTCTATCTCGGTGAACCGGGCGCCCTCGTCCACCCCGATCAGTGGGCCGTCAGACACGAGTTCCTCAAGGCTCGCGTCGGGACGGACCAGTATCGCTGGAGGCGTGCCCGCCGTCGCGTATATCAGGGAGCGGATGGCCGGATCGTACACACCGTACCAGATCGTGAAGAACATGTTGTTCTGGTCTTCGACACGGAACGATCGGTTCAACAAGGACAATACGGATGCCGGCGAACCGAAATCCGCCCCGACCAGGCTCGTCGTCTTGAGCAGGTTCATGACCGTAACCGACAGGAGGGCCGCCTCGATGCCGTGCCCGCTTACGTCGATCAGGAAAACCGCCAGTCGCCTGCCCGGCAGTCGCCAATACGAGAAGATGTCCCCGCCCAGGCTCAACGAAGGTATGAACTCCCAGTCAACCGCCAGGTCCGCCCAATGCGCGCGTTTGGGCAGGAGTCCGCGCACGTAATCCGCCGCGCCCTGGAGTTCCGCCGCCAGGATGGCCTGTGTATCGGCCAAGCGCTGCGAAGTCTGCTCATTCTGGCGCTTGTATTCTTTCTTCTCCAGAATGCTGTCCATTCTGGCCTTGAGCAAGATGGGATCGAAGTCGCGGGGCAGGTAATCCTCCGCGCCCAACTCCAGGCACCGCGCCATGGACGTCGTGTCCTCCAGGGCGCTGATGACGATGATCGACATTTCGCGCAGTGCGCGGTCCGCTCGTATCGTCTCCAGGAACTGGAAACCATTCATGCCCGGCATCATCACATCCAGGAATACAATATCGAACGGCGCTTGGCCCAGGATCCTGAATGCCTCGATGCCGTCGGGTGCCTGACATACGATATGCCCCTGCCGTTCCAGGTGGCGGGACAACAAATCGCGGTTGAATTGGTTATCGTCTATTATCAGTACTCGACCGGTACGCTTGGCTGGCTTCTCGCCCATGCTTGCCGCGGCAGGCGAGGAATCGGGTATGAAATCTCCGCGTTTCTCCCTCTCTCCCAAAAGGTCGACCAGGGAATTGACGGCTTGGTAGACACGGCGCACGTCCTCGAGGACCCCGGCTGTCATTCCATCCAAAGGCGGGGCACTGTTCCTCGCAGCCTGGATGCTCTCTATCAGGTCATAGATACGGGCATAGGCTTGCTGTCGCGTCGAATCGTCGTCTTGCCCACCGGAGTCCAGGTATTCCAGGTAATCAAGGACTGAACTTCTTGAATCTTGCACTGCCGTCCGGAGCCGCCCGAGAGACTTGATAAACGCGTCCGTAAAACCGGCCGCGCCCTTGTCAGGAAACAACTCGGCATAGCCGATGGCGTGATTCAGGAACGTCCGCGCCTCATGGCGAAAGCGAGCGCATCTGTCGATATCATCATTGGATTCAACTTTTTTCGGCATGCTCCTCCGCAAACGCGCGGAATTCCTCCTCTGACATCGTATCCGAATACATCGGGTAAAGCGCCTCAACCAACTCGTCCAAGCTAGGGAATTTTGCACCATCAAGCTTGTATGACATTTTTTTTTCTCCCGCAGTCCGTGGATGGACGCTGCTAATGACGATGGTAATGGAAGATCCCCATTTTTTCAAGGAATGAAAGCAGGAAGAGCCTGTCGAGCGTTGAACAGCCCGAAGCGCCGGCGTATACTCGCCGGATGCTGGAAAGAACCAGGATAATACAACGAGCCGCCATGGTCAGCCTGGCCGGTAATGGCATCCTCGCGCTCCTCAAGATAGTGGCTGGCCTGGTCGCGGGTTCCCTTGCCGTCGTGGGTGACGGCATCGATTCGTCCACTGACGTAGTCATCTCGCTGGTTACCCTGGCAGCCGCCGCGGTCATCGCCAAACCCTCGGACCGGGAACATCCCTACGGGCATGCCCGCGCCGAGACAACGGCCACCACGATACTGGCCTTCATCATTTTTTTCGCCGGAGCGCAGTTGTTCCTCTCCACCATACACACCCTCCGAAGTGGCGAGGCCCGGCAGCTGCCAAGCACGCTCGCCTTGTGGGCTACCATCGCCTCGATCATGGGAAAAATATTACTGGCCTGGACGCAATTCTCCGCCGGTAAGCGCTGCTCGTCGTCCATGCTCGTAGCCAACGGCAAGAACATGAGAAACGACGTGATCATGTCAGCGGGCGTCCTTTTTGGACTGACCCTTGCCACGATTTTCAGAGCGCCGATAATCGACTCGATAATGGCCATCGCCGTCAGCTTCTGGGTCATGAAGTCGGCCATCGGCGTTTTCAGGGAAGCGACCGAAGAGATCATGGACGGCATGGCCGATCCGGGCCTGTACCGTTCGGTATTCGAGGCCGTGCGATCGATCTCGGGGGCGGGCAATCCGCACCGGGCCAGGGTACGCAGGCTGTCCTCCCTCTATGACATCGACCTGGATATCGAGGTCGACGGAAACACGACCGTAAACGAGGCTCACGAGATCGCGCAATCGGTTGAACGCGCCATCAAGCAACGCATAGAAAACGTCTACGATATCGTCGTGCATGTGGAACCGGCTGGGCGCGGCGAACACGAAGAGCAATATGGCCTGAAGGAAGGTCAGCTCGAGGGCGATACTCAAGAAAAATAACTCGAGTTCTCGTAAATTTTTACGGAAAAATTCGTCGAGTTACGGGTATACTTACAGAACGCCATGGAACGATTTTTTTCCAGCCTTTCAATCCAAACCCTCGTGGTCGCGCTGTCCTTGGTCTACCTGGGCAGCCTGGCTTTTTCCCTGACGCTGTACGCGGTCAGGAAGACGTTCCCCGGCGCAAGGCAATGGCTGGGCGGGCAGGGACTGCTCGCATTGGGCGTGATCGGATTGGCGGCCCAGATACTGGGACTTCCCTATGAGATACTGGTCATTGCCAACGTGGCACTGCTGGGCAGCGTCATCCTGATGGGCCACGCACTCTGGCGCTTCCGAGGCGACCGACGTTTTCCGCTGGCCGTGTACGGAATTCTGCCGATTTCATTCGGATTATGGTTCGCGATGGCGGAAACCGGCGTCGGGCCGCGCATCGTGCTGTTCTCCGGCCTGCTGGCGGCTATTTCCCTGTTGGACGCGTGGATACTCCTGCACCGCCAGGAGCGGGGATTTCGCGCGGCCTACGCTATGGCTTCGCTGTACTTCTTTATCGTGGCTCTCCTCGGCGTAGGCAGGGCCGTCGCCACACTCCTCGGCAACATGCCGCTGTCCCTCTACAACGAAGGAAGGATGGGCGCCATAGCATATATGCTGGCCATCCTGACCGCCTTCTTCAACCTTTTCGGCTACTTCATCATGTCCGCGGTACGGACTGAACGGGAGCTGAAAGAAACGGGTATCGCGCTTCAGGAACGCAACCAGCGACTCATGCGAGTCGTCTCCATGAAGGATGCACTTATATCGGTCTTGGGTCACGACCTGAGAGGACCTCTGGCGAGCGCGGCTCACTATACCAGGAACCAGCTTCTTGAATATTCGGGAGATCTCAATGACAAGCGCGAAAGCGTGGCTACCCTCGCTGAAGGGTTGGATCGGGCTTCGAGTCTCCTGGAAAACCTGGTCGAGTGGGCGCGCGGCGAATCCGGCAAGCTGGAATTGAACCACGAATCACTCTCGCTGGCGCACACCGCCTCGGAAGCCGCCGCCGATGTCGCTTCGGTGGCCGGCGACAAGGGCGTGACCATCAGCCTGCCGGAAAACGATCTCATGGCCACGGCGGATTCGCGCGCGACCGTAACGGTCTTCAGGAACCTGCTGTCCAACTCGGTAAAGTATTGCCGGGAAGGCGGCACCGTAAGCGTACGCCTCTCGGTAGGACCAAACGGTCGCCCGACGGCCACGGTCCAGGATGACGGCATCGGGCTACGCCCCGAACAGATAGAGCGTATGTTCCAACCCGGCCGCACCATCCTTACCCTCGGAACCAATGGCGAGCAAGGTACGGGCATGGGCTTGGCGCTCTGCAAGGCCTTCCTTGAGGCCATGGGCAGCACCATCAGGGCCGAACAAACACCCACGGGCGCCCGTTTCGTCGTCACGTTTCAGGGGCTATCAGGCAACAGTATATCTGCGAATCCCGTACCGGCGCCCGAACCGCCTCCCGAACCAGTCAAATAACCTTCAATTCCTTGTTACCAGTCAATCGTCATATCCCGTCGGCGCCCAAGGGATTGGACTTTGCCCAAGGTAATGCCTTCTTCCAGGCATCCTTGGTCTGCTCGAACAGCTCATAGTGTTCCGGGACCTTCCTGGCAAACCGCTTGAGCTCGGGCAACAGCCGCGTAAACTCGTCAGCCTTGAAATAATCCCGGAGGTCAGGTCCAATGCGCCGGAAGGTATCCTCCATCGATTCGATGGTGGACTCGAAAGCTGTCCGGTTGGTTACGTACGTCAACAAGGGCTTGTAGCGCACCCAGCCGATGGCGGCCTTGGCGAAGCGTTTGACCACGCTCGGCTCGCGGGCGTCCACCGCTTCCAGCCGCTTGGGCAGGACGCCGTGCAGGAGCGACTGATAGCGCAAGAATCCGTCGTGGAAGGTATAGGCAGGCACCCGGATGACGCGCTTGTCCTCGAGGCAGGTAGACAGGAACGTATCCTCTCCGCGTGCGCCGGGCGGATTGAAGAACGGCGAATCAGCCCCGCCGCGGTTAAGGTTCAGGCAAAGATTGGCGCCGCTGATGAATTTCATACCGTTGACCGATTCGACTTCCATCGGTAGCCCCCCGTCCACGATGGCCGGATCGGCGTAGGTAACGCCTCCGTCGCCAATGACCACCGTGCGGATGGTTTCCCAGGACACGATGTCGTTGGACAGTGCGCGGATGAGCAAGGCGAACTTATCCTCTGTCAGCGTATTATCGAACTTGACCTTGGGTATGGGAGAGATATAGCCGCAATGCCGCCCGTGGGTTATATCGGCATCCGGCGAGGCGAACAGGTGGGCGCCCAGCACTGATTGACCGCGCCAGTGCACAGGTTCTCCTCGCTCGACGGCCATCGGGTATTCGTCGTCGTCCACGAACAGGAGCCGATCCATGCCGGCCCGGATGGCGAACCATACGACGGCGTTGCGCTTCTTGCCATATCCCTGCCCGAAAAGCATTTCGGATTCAGCTGAATCAAGTACGCCCTCGCGGACGAGCCTTCGGCGTTCATCGTCGATTCGCGTTGATCCGAACCACGAGATACCGTCCAGCTTGCCTGAAAGTTCAGGATCCAGGCGTTTGTAGTCGCTGGCCTGGGTTCCAAAATACGAGAGGTCGTAGGCGATGAACATGCGCAGCGACATCGAGTGATCCTCGACCAGGCCGTGCTCGTTCCAATTGTTGACATATGTCTGGAAGAGGTGCTTGAAGCCTTTTCTCCCGGTAACGAATCCAATTCCGATTTTCATAAGCGTCCATGATAACCCGCTTTGGAGAAGCGGGCAAGACAGGGAAATATTTTCCCAATAGTGCAACTGTTTCCCCTATACCATACCCCGGATACAGGGGCTTGCTCCAATGAAAACAACAAAGACCAGGAAAACCTGATTATTTTTTTAACCATATTTTGTTGTATCGATTGTATTTACGATTTTACATAATTATTGCATGATATTATTTTCATAATGGCACGCTTCCTGCATTTAGGTATATACCGATCTGATTCGGACGCGGACCATGGAGCCCGCGATACTTTGAACCTTCAAGGAGTTCATTATGAAGCGCATCGCAATCGTCCTGGTTATCGCCCTTGCCGGCGTCGCCGCAGTTTCCGCCCAAGGATATGGCATGTGGGGAGCCCCCGGCCAGGGC
>SPCK01000125.1 GCA_004525355.1 Spirochaetales bacterium | reverse complement strand
GGCGCGTTGGCTGCCGCCTTCATGGCCGATCTCAAGGCGCTGCTCGAGGAACCGGCCGAAGCCCTGATGTGATCGGTCGATTCATGGAAGGAATGTGAAAATGGATATCCAATACGACGTGGCGATCATCGGTGCCGGCCCAGGCGGATACATAGCCGCCATACGTGGTGCCCAGCTGGGGCTCAAAACCTGCGTAATCGAGAAAGACAAGCCCGGTGGCGTATGCCTCAACATCGGCTGCATACCCAGCAAGTCGCTGATCCACCAGGCCGACCTCGTACGGAACGTAGACGCCCTGCGCTCTCTTGGGGCGACGGTCGACCTTTCCAGCCTCGACTACGGCAAGGCGTTCGCCGCGAGCCGAAAGGCGGCCGAACGTCTGTCAAAGGGCGTGCAATTCCTGCTCAAGAAGAACGGTGTCGATTACGTGTCGGGTACCGCGCGGCTCGAATCCGCCGGCGTCCTGTCGCTGGACAGCGATCGCACGGTACATGCGAAAGCCGTCATCGTGGCCACGGGCTCCAGGCCAAGGGAACTTCCCGGTTTCGAGTTCGATGAGAAGGTCGTCCTGTCCAGCACCGGCGCTCTGATGCTGGGGAAAGTACCCAAGCGGGCGGTCATCCTGGGCGCCGGCGCGATCGGCATGGAGTTAGGCTACGTGTGGAACGCATTCGGGAGCGAAGTGACGATTGTGGAGGCGCTTGATCGCGTACTGCCCGTCGAGGATGCCGAGGCAGCCGCAGTGGTCAGGAAGGCTTTTGAGTCTCGAGGCGTCCGCTTCGTCACGGGCGCCATGGCCAGCAGCATGGAGCGACTGGTCGGGGGTGGAGTCCGGGTCTCGCTGTCGCCAGCGCGGCGGGATTCCGGTACGGCAACGGGCTCGGGCGACGAGGAATCCGGGATTCCGTCTTCCGTCGAGGCGGACGCCGTGCTCGTGGCTGTGGGAAGGATCCCGAACAGCGGCGGCCTGGGTCTTGAGGAATTGGGCATTGGAATCGATCGGGGATTCATACGCGTGGGGGACTGGTACGAGACGACCGCCTCCGGCGTATACGCGATCGGGGACGTGGTCCCCAGCCCCCAGCTTGCACACGTGGCCAGCAAGGAAGGCGAGATAGCCGTGGAGCGGATCGCGAGCATCGTCAAGGGTTCGTCCTCCCCGGTCGAACGTCGTGTGGATCCGTCGACCGTGCCGTCCGCCGTGTACTGCGACCCGGAACTCGCGAGCTTCGGGCTGTCGGCGGCGAAGGCAGCCGCCGATGGCATCCGGCACGCAGTCTACTCATTTCCGTTCCGGGGAGTCGGAAAGGCCGTCGCCGTCGAGAGGCCGGAGGGCTTCGCGAAGATCGTCCATGACCCGGATAGCGGGGAGCTGCTCGGGGCGACCATCGTAGGCGATCGCGCCACCGACGTGATCCACGAGCTCTTGCTGGCGCGGCGCGCCGAACTGACCGTCGAGGACGTCGCCGACATGATGCACGCCCATCCGACCATAGCGGAAGCGGTCATGGAAGCGGCCAAAGGCTCCTTGGGAAGGGCCGTACACGCCTAACAGGGTGCTGACAGGCCGCATCCGCTGTTTGTCAGCACCCTGCGGGCGAGCCATCCGCATGATGGCTCGCCCGCGCGTCGACCATACGCAGCCCCCAACGTGTTCTGCAGGGCGTTGAAAACCACAACTGCGGTGTTTTCAACGCCTCCAAAATGAGGCTGCTGCGTTGCAGACCGTGTGGTTTGAGAGCCTGGCGAAGGATACAGGAATAGTGACCGACTATTTCAACATCCTGCTCGTGTCCCATCCCGGTGATTCGTTGAAATAGGCGTGGGAGTTTGGCATGGATTGCCTTATGAAGAACGGGTCGGTCGACGCCCGAAGGAGTCCTGTCGGTGGGGCTGTAGTCCGAACGTCTGGAACGAGCGGTGGACCGGACGCTCCAGCGCGCAGAGCTATCCGTGGGTTTGGTCGTACTGTTTTGTTGATCAGCCCCGCGATCCGCTCATCCGATATCAACCGGAGGGCCCGCCGGGGGGGGGCAACTCGTCATAGAGGCCGGGGATACACGTCTCGATAAATCGCTTGCGCCATTTTCCAATTGTGGGACGTGATACCAGGATCGGGTACAAAAATCTTCGATCCATCAATAGAATACGTAAAGCGAACACAACTTTATGACAAATATACTTGACACTTGGTATACTATAGGTTACATTAGGTATGGTTATACATACAATGCTAGGAGGTCACCAATGTCTTACCAGGTAAAACGAACGATCACGACCCTTGTCGCGGGAATACTCATTTTAGCGGCCTATTGCGCCTATACCTTTGGGAAATCCCTTTCGGGTATAGTCGCGCCCGGCGACCTGAAATTCTGGGCATCTTCCATGCTCATCTTCGTCGCCGCGGGGATTGTCGTCATCATCGTCATCCAAATCATCTTCCATATCCTTTTTTCAATCGGGATTGCCATCAAGCAGAGGGATTGCGACGAAAAGGAGATAGGCCGGGCCATCGAGGCTTCCTTCGTCGAGGACGAGATGGACAAGCTCATCGAGCTCAAGGCCTCAAGGATCGGCTCTATCCTGCCGGGACTTGGATTTGTCGCCGCCCTTGTCGCTCTTGTCGGGGGTTCATCGCTCGAGGTCATGCTCAATATCGCGTTTCTTTCCTTCTTCATGGGGGCTCTCGTCACGAGCTGCGTCCAATTGCTGTATTACCGGAAGAGCGTTCCCAGTGAATAAGGACAAGATCGAGCTTTCGAACAATATCCGGCAGCTGCGTTTTTTCGCGGGCGAGATGACTCAAGCGGCACTCGCCGAAAAGGCTGGCGTCTCGAGGCAGACAATCATGGCGATCGAGGCGGGAAAGTATTCTCCCTCGCTCGAATTGGCCTTCGCCGTCGCGGACGTTTTCGGCATCGGAATCGAGGAGGTGTTCAGCCATACGGTCAAGAACGAAGCAAAGGGGAGAGAAGACACATGATGGATTCAAGGAAGCATTACATGGATTCGCAACGAAATAACGCCAGATTCGCTGGCATCTTGTTGCTCATGGGCTGGTCGGGGGCGTTCATCTTCCCCTTCATTTCAGTCCTGAACGGCGCGGACTTCCCTGAAAACATCGCCGGAAGCGGCAACGCATTGGCCTGGGGAGCCCTCATCCAGATGTTCATGGCTTTCTCATGTTCGGGAATCGCGGTGTTCTTCTATCCCGCGCTCAAGAAGCAGAGCCCTGCCTTGGCCCTCTGGGCCGTCTTGATCAGGGCCGTAGAGGCTGCCCTCATACTGGCCGCCGCCGCCATGCTCCTGGTGCTCATGGGATTAGGCCGACAATACGCGCAGGCCGTCCCGGAAGAGCTCGCGGCCCTCAGGTCCCTTGGCATCCTGCTCCGCAGCGCCTACGGGTTGTTGGGCAGTGCTCCCGGCACATTGGCCTTCTGCCTCGGCGCCTTCATCTACAATTACCTGTTTTTCCGAGCACGGCTCATTCCCCGCTGGATATCGGCCTGGGGAATCATCGGCGCTTGCGTGAGCATCGCTTCCGGCGTCTTGACCATCCTTGGGGGCTCGTCGTCCTCCGTCGACTTCATCGTCGATCTCTCCTTCGGGTTCCAGGAAATTGCCCTTGCGCTCTATCTCATCATCAAAGGCTTCCGCGAGCCGGTTGGCCTTCCCGAGCCCACACGATAAATAAACCGGCTTCGGGGCCTGGCGCTACAGCCATGGTCCCGAAACCGGCGTACGCCAGAAGAGTGCGAATGAAGACGCATTCCTGGGGGAATGGCTTGTCGCGACCGCCACTCGGCGGACAGCGGAACCATCGTCGACAGGCCCGCCTTGCGAAAGTCTTCGTGTCGCTCGGTACGGCGCGCGTTCGTCCGATCCGATGGGAACGGGACACTAGCAGGTTGTTGAAATAGTCTGTTACTATTCCAACAACCTTCGCTATACTCGCAAACCATACGGTTTGCTACGCTATAGCGACACTTCGGAAGTGTTGAAAATACCGCCTCCGCGGTTTTTCAACACCCTGCTAACGGTAATTGAAGCGGTATGCCTTCCCCACGGCGACGGATGTATCGTCCAGTTCGGAGAAGCTGTATTTGCCTCCCGTAGCTACCGCGTCGACGACGCCCTGGGTGACCAATACCTCGCCCGCCTTGGCGGTATCCTCGCCCAGCTTGCTCGCGGAATTGACTTCCTTGCCGAATACGTCGGCATCGCCGATGCGGAGCACCCGTCCATAACCGATGCCGGCGCACAGGAGCACCATCTCCTCTTCCGGCCTGCCCACGTTGTACTCGGAACACACCGCCTGCATGCCCGCGACCGCCCTGAGTGCCTTGTTCGGGTTCCGGAAAATAATAAGCATGGAGTCGCCCTCGATCTTGAGGAGTATGCCGTCGTTGTCGTCGATGACGGGCACGAGCAGGCGCTCGCTTTCGAAAATGGTCTGCAGGAAATGAATGATGCCAAAGGCTTCGACGTTGCGGGAGAACCCGGCCAGGTCGGTGAACACGATGGCCCATTCCTCTCCGAACAGATCCCAGATGCGTTCGTCGATACGCGTCTTGTCCGCGCCCGGGGCCATGCGCTCCGCGATAAGCCTGGAAAGCCTGTCCTCGGACGCTCCGACCGCTATACTTCGTTGATATTTCATGAAAGCCTCCCGTAGGTTGCCCGATCGGATTCAAGCGGGCGCACCCCAGAGTATAACACGGTTCCCGCTGGTCAGGCCGACGTCGACAGTATCCAGAGCAATTCGCACGGCTCAAGTTCAAGCGTTTCATCCGGCAGGACGAGCCGTCCCGTCAGTATATCCCTACCCTGCCGGCCGGCAAGAATCGCCGAGGCGGCCCACCGTTCGAGCGTCACCGGATTGTCCGAGAAATTTCCTACGACGGTCAGCAGCTGTCCGCTGCCCTGTTTGTGGAAGGCGAGCACCGAGCGATGCCCCGTATCGAGCACGGTCAGCGCCTGTATCCCGAAGACTTCGTTGGCCTTCCTGCACGTGGACAAGGTGCGCAGCCCGGCGTATACGCGTCCGGGAACCGTGCCCGCGTCGAGCCGCCGACCGAACAGTTCGTCGTCCCACAGGGGACGGTGCACCCAGCGGCTGTCGGACGCCTGCGCGGGGTCGTTCTCATATTCGTAACGGTTGAGCACGCCGAGCTCGTCACCCAGGTAGATCAGCGGCATTCCTCCGACTGAAAAGACGATGCCATACAACAGGAGAATCCTGCGGATGGCCGTATCCAGATCGGCGCCCAGCCCTTCCTTCAAGGCCCGTTCCACGCCGGCGAGGGATGCGGCGGTGCCGCAGATCCTGCGATCTCCATTGGCGGGATTATATTGAAAACTGACGCCCCTGCTGAAGCTGCCCGGGAACGTGCCGAGGTAGAAATCATTGAGGAACGCCCGGTGATCGCGTCCGTTGATCCCCAACTCGGCGGCATCCTCGTCGGCGAAGGTCCAGCCGATGTCGTCATGGCACCGGATATAGTTGACCCATGCGCAACCGGGAGGCAGCCGATGCCGCTTGCGCAGGGAAAGCGCGAGCAGGCTCGCGTCCTTGGTCGCGGACGCCTCCCATAATTCCGCCATCAGCAGGGGGTTGTACGACAATTGGCACTCGCGCACGTCGATGTACCGGGCGATCTCATCGGGATGCACAATGGCCTCGGACTTGAACAGCAGCGAGGGACACGCCAGCCTCGCGACCGACTGGAAGGCCCTGATAAGCGTGTGAGCCTGCGGCAGGTTCTCGCAGGTGGTGCCGGCTTCTTTCCAGATAAAGGCGACCGCATCGAGCCGCAGGACCGCTATCCCGCGATTCGCCAAGCCGATCATCTCCGAGGCCATGGCCCGGAATACCGCCGGGTTGGTGTAATTGAGGTCCCACTGGAACGAGTTGAAGGTCGTCCATACCCACTTGTTCATGTCCGGGCAATAGCTGAACGAGCCATTGCGGGCTTCGGGAAAGATATCGCGCATGTGCGACTGATAGGCCGCGGTATCGACCTTGTCGGAAAAGACCCAGTAGAAATCCTGGTAGTCCGCATCGCCGGAGCGCGCCTTGCGGGCCCATGCGTGCTCATCGGACGTGTGGTTGAAGATAAAATCCGCAACCAGGAAGATGCCTTCGCGGGCGAGCGCCCGAGCCAGTTCCTGAAAATCCTTCATGCTGCCAAGGACCGGATTCGTGTCGCGGTAGCTCGAAACAGCGTAGCCCCCATCGTTCTCCTTCTCCGGCGACAGAAAGAACGGCATGAGGTGCAGGTACGTTATGCCAAGTTCCTTGAACTCGGGAATTCTCTCCATCACCCCGCTGAAGGTCCCGGCATAGCGATCCACGTAAGCGACGGCGCCTACCTGCTTTCTGGACATGAACCAGCCTGACTCGGGCGGCAACGCGCGGTCGCGCTCCTTCAGATTGTCGGGCCTGGCCTGGTAGGCAGCGAACACGTCCTCTATGAGCTTCTGAAGTTGCAGGGCGAAATCCGGCCGGTCGCGGTACAACTCCCACAGGAGTTCGGCCAGGCGCCAGAATTCCTCATCAAGGCGGGTGGAGAATTC
>SPCK01000429.1 GCA_004525355.1 Spirochaetales bacterium | reverse complement strand
GCCCAGGCTTCCTTGTCCGCCTTGTCGGCTTGCGGCGTGTTCCAACCGGCCTTGCCGTTCAGGAAGGGCCGCCCGATGATGAAATCGCCGGTCGCTATGGCTTCGATATCCACCCATGGGCCGTCGCGCTCGTACAGCATGGTTCGGGATTCGGAGACGATGGCTCCGCCCGATGAACCCACCGCCTCCAGCCGGAAAATCAGTTCTCCGTCGAGAGCGGTCGCTTCATCCACCGGGAGCGAGAACCAGCCTTCTCCGTTCAACGCTACCGTTGCGAGGGGCTGGCCATTCAGAAACACTTGGGCGCTGTCCGGCCTGGCTTCGGAAACGATTCGGCCGTCAAGGGTAAAGCGCCCCGACAGTTTCTCGCCCCGCGCGGGAAACACGATCTCAGCGGTCTCCGCCTGCCTGCTTTCGCGCACGACGATATTCCGGGACTGGTAGCTCCGGTTGTCGGCGTGATCGATGGCCGTGACCTTGACGTTGTACCAACCCGGACTGAGGGTTCCCAAATCCACCGATCGGCTGAAGACCTGTGCTACGTCGATAGGCTGGCTCAGGACCGGCTTGTCGGCCCCGATGGGCGTGACGTCCAGCACGAGACGCTCCACGACCACCGCGTCGGACGCGCGACCGCCGATGACGAAGGACCCGGTAAACTCATCGCCATCCCGGGGGCCGGTCAGTTCAAGGAGTGGGGCGGTATTGTCCACCGATATGAGGCCGGCGGCAAATCCCGGAGTGTCATACCCGTCCACCAATTTGATGTATACGCTGTGAACGCCGTCTTGCAGGATGCGTGTATCGAGCTCGTACGCCCACGAGGTAGTCCCCGCGGCGCGATTGTAGGTATTGCCGTTGTCGAAGGATACCCAGACCTCCTTGATATCGTTGGCGTCGGAAGCATCGCCCTTGAGCGCAACGCCCCCGCGATTCGTGACGCTCACGTCGGGACTCAGGAGATTGCCCACGGGCTCTTCACGGCTGACCCGGTAGTTCCTGGATGACGTATCGCCGACGACGCCGTTCAGGTCGACAGCGTACGCCTCGAACGTATGCTCGTTATCGGCTACTTCCTGGAGCGCGAAGGGCACGGAGAAGGCGTTAGCCCCCTCGACGCGGTTCCACTCGCCATCGTCGGCCCGCCAGAAGATCTCGGCCACGCCGTCATCGTCGAAGGCCATGCCCGACACGGTAAAGTCCGAGCGCATCACATCGTCTGCAATGGGTATCTGCACCTGGACCCGCGGCTTGTCCGCCTCGATGTCAACGGAGAATGCCTGAGCGTCAACAGCGAGCGGCCGGTACTCGAGCACGTTGCCGGCCTTGTCCACGAAACGGAACCCCATCGCCTCAATTCCAGCCTCGAGCGACGCGAGGTCTACCATGCGTGCCCACGCGCTTCTTCCCGCAGCTTCGGGCAACACGGCATCCTTGCCGGATGGCAACGCGATCCCAGCGCCCAGGGGAGTGAACGTCAGAGGCTCCCAGGTCTGGCCGTCCGGCGAGTACTCCGTGGAGGCCAAGTCGCCTCGATCCTCGGCATAGCCGGCCAGGAGTACGGTACCGTTTACCAGGTCGCCGGTTCCCGGGGTCGTCAGCACCACCGTTGGCGCGATTGAATCCCTGTAATAAGGAACGGAAACGAGCGTCCGATGCCCTGCGCCGTCACCTGCGCGAATGAGGAGTTCCCCGGCGCCCTCAGGCGAAGCAAGAGGCAAATCCTGCTTGAAGGAAAAGCCTGATCCCTCGGGTAGCGGTGCAAAGGGCACCGCGGTCCAGGTAGCGCCTCCGTCTATCGACCACTCGAGCTTCGCGACCCCATTGGGATCGGAAACCCGGCCATCGAGCTTCAGAACGTCACGAGCCCAGGTGGCGGAAAGGGGTCCGGCGAGAATAAGCTCCGGCCCGGAAGCGTCTGAACTCAGGGCCATGGGCCTTGAATCGAGAATATCGCCGTCTACCGTTGTGACCCTGATCACCGACGGTCCGGCCATGCCCTCGGAAATCGCCGTAAGCCGTATTGCACCAGCTTGGTACGAAACGTCCATGAACGGTACGGGTGGCTCGAGGGCAAGCGACTTGATCGGGCGACCGTTCCACAGGACGCCCAGGCTTTCACCGGGCGCGAGAAGCACAAGGCCGTCGCTGCCGACTCGAACGTCCGAGATATATACGCCTTCCCCATCCACGACCTGCCCGGCGGGCGGCGGGCTGACGCGGTACAGTGCCCCGCTCCACATCGAAACGCCGCCCACGACATCCTGGACGCGAATGGACACGAGCAGCCGCTCATACGGTACGGTTGCGGGGATCGGGACTATGAAAGGCCAGGATCCGTCGGCAGTCTGCTTTGCCGCCGCGTTCATCTTGGTCCAGGCAGCGTCGTTCAATCGATACTCGAGGGAGGCGAGTCCGTTGGGCGCGACAACGCTTCCGGTAACCACGGCTCCGCCATCGAGCACCGCGGACATGCCTTGCCGGAAATC
>SPCK01000269.1 GCA_004525355.1 Spirochaetales bacterium | reverse complement strand
TTTGGACTTGGTCAGGCTGTTCCTGGAGTACTACGCGAGCGAGGAAAATCAGATACTGGAGGGCATGCTCGACAGAATCGAAGGAACGTCGCTCAAAGCTCTGACTACCGCGGAACAGGATGACCCTGTATGATGGCATTACTCGTGGATGATGACGCGGCCAACCGCGATTTGCTTGGGCGAATGCTAACCCGCCTCGGGTGGCTCTCCGACGCCGTCGCATCCGGTTACGAGGCTGTTGAAGCGTGCTCCCGTGCCCGCTATGACGTTGTATTGATGGATATTTTCATGCCGGGAATGAATGGCTATTCCTGCGCCCAGGCAATACTTGATCTGTATGCCTCCAAACAAGCCGCGCCGGAGGAGACGCATTACAAGCCGAAGATTATCGCCGTGACCGGGTCCGATGACCTTTCGCGGGGCAATGCGCAATTGTTTGATGGTTTTCTGCAGAAACCCTTCATGATGGACGAATTGCATGCATGCCTTGCGGCAACAGATCCTGACTTTGGTCGCATCCCTTGACATTTTTTTCCGTTTTCTGTACTGTATGCCCATAACGACGCAGGGTAGAGCAGTTGGCAGCTCGTCGGGCTCATAACCCGGAGGTCGTAGGTTCGAGTCCTACCCCTGCTAAAAAACAAACGGTCACGCAAAAGCGTGGCCTTTTTGTTTTTGAACAAGCAGGGGTAGGACTCGAACCAGAGCGAGCGCCGAGCTGTGGCGAGGAAGAGCGCGCAGGGACGCGCGCGGAAGCGAGCGGAGGCGCCCGGAGGCCCGCGACAGGAAGTCGAGGGCCGGAGGGAGAGTGCCTGCCCCTGCTAAAAAACAAACGGTCACGCAAAAGTGTGGCCTTTTTGTTTTTGAACAAGCAGGGGTAGGACTCGAACCAGAGCGAGCGCCGAGCTGTGGCGAGGAAGAGCGCGCAGGGACGCGCGCGGAAGCGAGCGGAGGCCCGCGACAGGAAGTCGAGGGCCGGAGGGAGAGTGCACCTTCCCAGCGCGTTTCTGAGCCACGCCCACGAATTCGCCGGCTCGGGGCCGGGTTCGATTTAGCAGGATGTTGAAAAATCGCGTAGGTGGTGTTTTTAACGCTTCCGAAGTTTTGCTATAGCGTAGCATACCGTATGGTTTGCGAGTATAGCGAAGGTTGTTGGAATAGTAACAGCCTATTTCAACAACCTGTTAAGCCCTGCCCTTCCCATCCTATCATCCAGAAAACGATCTGTTTCAAGAATCACTTTATGGATTCTTGAAACAGAAATATCTCATCAGATGTGTGTCATTCAATGCCTTAGGCTGTTGCCTTTTTTTTTCCACTTCTGTACAATACGCTAACTAAATATAGATATAATATTATCCATAAGGAGGATATATGGCGGTCGCTCAAATAGAGTTCTCGAAGGAACTCCAGAGCTTCGTGAAGGAATGGAAGGATAAACCGGGTAACCTGATAATGATCCTTCATCGGGTCCAACAGGAATTCACGTACATCCCGAGGGAGGCGGCGGAGCGGCTGGCACGGGACCTGAGCCTTCCTCTTGCCAAGATTTATGGAGTCATCACGTTCTACCACTATTTCAAGACGACCAGGCCTGGCAAGAACCGAATCGCGGTGTGCCTGGGTACGGCGTGCTATCTCAAGGGTGGTCAGCAATTGATGGAAGAGTGCGAAGACATACTTGGCATCAAAGGCTCGGAACTGACGCCCGATGGCCTTTTCTCCATCGACGCTGTCCGCTGCGTCGGTTGCTGTGGCCTGGCTCCCGTTCTCATGGTGGGCGACGATGTCTATGGCAAGCTGACCAAGGATCAAGTCCCGGAAATAATCGCCAAGTACCAGAGCCAGGGCTGATGCCATGCATCTACCAAAGGCGGGGTACGAGCTTCAGCTTCCGTATCCCGGTGGATGGCTTGGATATGATGCTGGTGCCTTGATGCTAGCGGGCGCTTTCCTGCGGTCGCAGGAAGAACCCGCATGAAGCGAAATGAAAGGAGACGCCTATCATGGCAAAGATGACCCTGGAACAACTCAGGAAGTTCCGCGAAGAGAAGAAGGGCAACATAGCCCGCCGAGAAGTCGAAGGCAAGAGTATTCAGATAATAGTAGGTATGGGTACCTGCGGCATCGCGGCAGGTGCCAAGTCCGCCTTTGATGCAATCGTCAAGTCCGTTGACGAGTTCAACCTGACCGGCAACGTAGCGATCCGCCAAACGGGCTGCATGGGGCTGTGCCACGTGGAGCCGACTGTCGAGGTGGTCATGCCCGACATGCCCGCCACGATCTACGGCAAGGTGGACGTGGACGTCGCCAAGGAAATAGTACGAAGGCACGTCGTCGAGAAGACCCTCGTCGACAAGCATATATACGATCGCCCCGCGGTCGACATTGTAGAGAAATAAGCCGGAGGCTCCTGAGATGGCGTACAAGCACTTTATACTGGTATGCGGCGGCACTGGATGCGAGTCCGGCAAGGCCGACGAAATATACAAGGAACTGGTCGCGAGCGTGGAAACCATGGGCGTCAAGGATGACGTACAAGTGGTCAAGACTGGTTGTTTCGGTTTTTGTGAGAAGGGTCCAATCGTAAAGGTCCTGCCCGATGAGTCGTTCTACGTCGAGGTCAAGCCAGCGGACGCGAAGGAAATAATCGCCGAGCAGATAGTCAAGGGCCGTGAGGTGAAGCGCCTCCTGTACAAGGACGAGCGACAGAAGGACCGCATCAAGATAGAGGATATCCAGTCCTATCAGAAGCAGTTCCGCATCGTCCTCCGCAACTGCGGTATCATCAATCCGGAAGACATCGACGAGTACATCGTGCGCGACGGTTATGCCGCCCTGGAAAAGGTGCTCGGTTCGATGAAGCCCGAGGATGTCATCAATGAGCTCAAAGTGGCGGGTCTCCGCGGGCGCGGCGGTGCGGGATTTCCCACCTGGCGCAAGTGGGAATTTTCCCGCAGCCCGGTCTCCGAGCAGAAATACGTCGTCTGCAATGCCGACGAGGGCGATCCCGGCGCATACATGGATCGATCCACTGTAGAGGGCGACCCCCATTCGGTCATCGAGGCCATGGCTATCTGTGGTCACACCATCGGCGCGAACAAGGGTTTTATCTACATACGAGCCGAGTACCCGCTTGCCATCGAGCGCCTGAAGATCGCCATTCGGCAGGCCAAGGAATATGGCCTGCTGGGTGAGAATATCCTGGGTACCGATTTCTCATTCGATGTGGAGATTCGCCTGGGCGCCGGCGCTTTCGTATGCGGCGAGGAAACGGCTCTCCTTCAATCCATCGAGGGCAACCGCGGCATGCCGATTCCCCGTCCTCCCTTCCCGGCCGTCAAGGGTTTGTGGGGAAAGCCCACCTTGATCAACAACGTCGAGACCTGGGCCAATATCCCGGTGATCATCACCAAGGGCGGAGAGTGGTTCGCGAAGATCGGAACGGAGAAGTCCAAGGGTACCAAGGTATTCGCCCTGACGGGCAAGGTGAATAACTCCGGGCTGGTCGAAGTCCCCATGGGAACTACGCTTCGCGAGATCATTTTCGATATCGGCGGCGGAATCAAGGATGGCAAGAAATTCAAGGGTGCCCAGACCGGCGGCCCTTCAGGCGGAATCATCACGTCCGAATTCCTGGATCTCCCAATCGACTATGAGAGCCTTACCGGCCTGGGGTCAATGATGGGATCAGGCGGACTGATCGTCATGGACGAGGATGACTGCGTCGTGGATGTGTCCAAGTTCTATATGGAGTTTTGCGTCGACGAGTCCTGCGGCAAGTGCGCTCCCTGCCGCATCGGCACCAACCAGATGCACTCGATCCTGGAAAAGATAACCAAGGGCACTGGAACAGACGAAGACCTGGCCAAGCTGGAAAAGATCGGGCATGCCATGATGAGGGCATCCCTGTGTGGCCTCGGCCAGACGGCACCG
>SPCK01000399.1 GCA_004525355.1 Spirochaetales bacterium | reverse complement strand
CGACGGTATAACCCCCTACGACATCACCGACGAGGCGACCATGGCGAACACCCTCATGGGCCTCTTCACCTCGGTCCGCCTCACGGCCAACGGGACTGAGATCGAGGCGCTCAACCAGTATGTGGACGTCGCCGCCGTGATCCAGGGTCTGATTCGGTATTCTCGAGACTTCTCTCAGACGAGCGCCAGCGGCCGATGGTGGTACCGGGACACAGCCGACACGGCCAGCAGCATCCGCTACACCGCGACGACCACCGGTACCACGACCGCCGAAGGGGCCCCCATCGTGGCGACGACGTCCGTGGTCGACAACCCCGACTTCAATGAGGGCTTCGCTGCCCGTAAGGCATTGACGAGCTCCAGCGGAGGGTACTTCAATGCCCGCATCCCCCTCTCGTCTCTGTTCGGCTTCTGCCGCGACGTCCGGAAAATGATGTACGGGGTCCAGTGGCAGCTGTTCCTCCAGAGGTCCGCCTCGGACGGAGACGCCATCGTCCGCGCCTCCGGGACCGACATCGGAAAGGTGACCCTCTCGCGGCTCTCGCTGTGGATGCCGAGGCTGACCCTGTCCCTGGCCGCGGCCACCCAGGCCAATGAATGGATACTCGGCGGTAATGGGATGACCGTCTACTGGCAGCGAGGTCAGATGAACGACACCTCCCAGTTCACCACGTCCACGCCCACCTGGAAGATCACGACCCTCAGCGACGTCGAGCGCCCGCGCCACGTCTTCGTGGCCTTCCAACGGAACGGACGGCGGAGCGACCAGCTGGAAAACGGAGTCATCTTCGATACCCTCAGCGCGAACGAGGTCCGGCTGGTCTATGGGGGTCGGATGTACCCCCAGAGCTCGACCCGGATCGACTATGCTCAGAAGCGGTACTCCCGCGTATACGGCTGGCTGCTCGACTTCATGGGGCGCGACCAGGACGTGAATTCGGGGCTCCAGCTGTCCTATGAGGACTTCGGCAAGATCGCCCCCATATACCATTTCGACCTCGAGTACCAGGAGGAGGGCCTCGCCAGCGGAGTGAAGGAGCTCGAATTCCAAGCGACCCTCGCCGCACCCATCGCCGCCGGGTATCGGATCTATGCCTTCATCATGGCGGACCGGACTATGACCCTGTCGACCGACGGGATGCGGATGTGTCTCCGCTAATTGAATAAACGCTGCTCATATCATATCGCCATGTCGTATACCCACCATCGCATTCCATTGAGCAGCGGACAGCTAGACACCCTGTCCAAGGCCGCGGCCTCTGGTACAGGGGTCACCCTCCGGCTAACCAACGCCCAGGTCCGGGGTAATTCGGGGAGCGCCGTCCCCCTCACCGTCACGCAGGTCAGCCGTCTCCGGAAGGCGTCCTCCGGTGGCCGCGGGGCCGAGATCTCGTTCTCGAAGACCCAGCTAGCCGCGATGAAAAAGGGCGGCTTCTTCCCCCTCTTCGCCGCGATCGTCCCCGCGCTTATAGCGGCCGGTAAGGCCGCGGCCCTGGGGGCCTCCGCGGCGGCCGGGGGTGCCGCCCTCAAGAAGGTGCTCGGCCGAGGCCAAAAAAATGGGGGCCGGCTTCGTCTCGGGAGGTCATAGACCGCGAGGTCATCAGGCCCCTGTCCTCCCTGGAGATCGAACGAATGGCCGGCCGTGTCCCCGGATGGCGGGGCGTGTGGATGCGCGACACGCTCCCGCCCCGCCCCCGCGCTGGCGAGGCCGGGGTTCTCAACCTGGACTCGTCCGACAATCCGGGGACACACTGGACCGCGTGGAGGGTCGCTCCCAAGGCCATTCTCTACTTCGACTCCTATGGCTGTCCACCCCCCAAGGAGTTCGTCACCTACCTCAGATCCATATGGACACCCCAGGCGAAACCGCTGCACTGCTCTACGATGGCGATCCAACGGCCAGGCGATCCCCCGTTCTGCGGACACCTCTGCGTCGAGTTCTTAAAGCGAGCTCTAACACCGCCCCTCACGATACCCCTCCTCGAGCTGCGGGAAGCGGCCGACAAGCTAAGGCATCGGTCCGCGGGAGGAGGCCGCCCACTAGACATCGGCTCGCTCGCTGCCCTCAGCTAGTAGCGCTCGCGTATTAGAAACGTCCGCCTTTTTTCGATATATGACCCGACATGGCTGTAAACGTCTTTGGAGGAGGCGGCTCTCAGTTCGTCGAAAACGCGGTGTCCGAAGAGGAGCTCTCTGTATCGCTCAGCACGAGGCTGGCACGTGCTGGCGACAGCATGAGCGGGGCCCTCCGGATGATAGGGAATCGAATCGAGGAGCTGGGGACCCCAGCGGCTGGGTCGGACGCTGCGACCAAGGCATATGCCGACGCATCGGTGGCGGACCGCGTGGCCCGAGCTGGGGACACGATGACCGGGTCCCTCGGACTGGGTGGGAATCGCATCACCAATCTGGGGGCTCCGACCTCGGGGACGGACGCGACGACCAAGGACTACACCGACGCGTCGGTAGTGGATCGCGTGGCTCGAGCTGGGGACACGATGACTGGCCCCCTCGGACTGGATGGGAACCTCATCACCAATCTAGGGACTCCGGTGGCTGGGACGGATGCTTCTACCAAGGCATATGTCGATGCGGCGGCGGCGGCTCGGGTGTCCCTCGGCGGGGACCTGATGACTGGAGACCTCGACATGGGGGGGAACCGGGTGACAGGCAT
>SPCK01000480.1 GCA_004525355.1 Spirochaetales bacterium | reverse complement strand
ATGAAGAATGCTGCCCCAATGGCAACAGAAGCGCCGAGGTACGCCACCGCGATGATGAGCGTCAGAGTGGTGCGTAGGGAATGCATCGAGCGAGCGACGGAAAATCAGGTCATGGAGACAAGGATGCGGTGTTTTGGTTGAATGCAAGCGCCAACGCACCCGTGGTCCGTTGCGTGTTGAAGCTTGAAGGCGCTACGGCCGAGAACCGGGAGCGGCCCATGCGGCAGCGATCGCGAAGGGAGCTGGCAAGGCAACCGCCTTTGTCAGCTCCCGGTCGATCAATCGAAGCTCAGTACTACTTTCCCCGATTGCCCTGACAACATCGCGTCAAAGCCTTTCTGGAAATCGTCGAATGCGAAGCGATGGGTGATGATCGGGCTGATGTCCAGACCCGACAGGAGCATGGTCTGCATCTTGTACCAAGTCTCGAAGATCTCGCGGCCATAGATGCCTTTCAGGAAGAGCCCCTTGAAGATGACCTTGTCCCAGTCGATGCCGGCACCGTTGGGCAGGATGCCCAGTAGGGCGATACGGCCGCCGTTGTACATGTTCTCGAGCATCTGCTCGAAGGCCTGAGACGAGCCGGACATCTCCATACCCACGTCGAAGCCGCCGACCATGCCCAGCTCGTTCCGCATGATATCGGGGAGCTTTTCCCTGGACACGTTGACAACGCGGGTGGCGCCGAGTTTCTTGGCCAGATCAAGGCGAAAATCGTTGACGTCAGTGACGACGACGTTTCGGGCGCCGACGTGCCTGGCAATGGCGGCGGCCATGCAGCCGATTGGCCCCGCTCCGGTGATAATGACGTCCTCACCGACCATGTCGAAGGACAAGGCGCTATGCGTGGCATTGCCGAAGGGATCGAATATCGAGGCGAGCTCGTCGGAGATGGAGTCGTGGATGTGCCATGCGTTGGACGAGGGAACGGACACATACTCGGCGAAGCAGCCATCGCGGTTGACGCCTATGCCTCGCGTGTTGGGGCAGAGGTGGCGCTTGCCTGCGTGGCAGGCTCGGCAAAGGCCGCAGACTATGTGTCCTTCCGCGGAAACGCGCTCGCCTAACTTGTAGCCCTGCACAGCCCGTCCCATGTCGACGATTTCGCCGACGAACTCGTGGCCGATGGTCATGGGCGTCTTGATGGTTCGCTGTGACCAGGCGTCCCACTTGTAGATGTGCACGTCGGTACCGCAGATGGCGGTCTTTCTGACTTTGATGAGGATGTCGTTGTCGCCCATTGCGGGCATGGGTACGTCTTCCATCCAGATGCCGACTTCAGGCGTTTTCTTGACGAGGGCTTTCATGGGATACTCCTTTTTTCGGTCGTAACGTTCCATACGGGGGAGCGGCGGCCGCTCTGGAGTATACTACCGGCTCAAGCATCGTGGAAGTGCGAATGAGCATGTCCTGGTTCGGCCCGGCGTCATATACCCGTCATGGTAAAGCCGGGGAACCTGGCGATGCGCTTGCCTTCGAATACGCCCGCTTCAAACACTTGGTCGGCCAGGCGGTCGGGGAGGAGGCTTGCGGTTTCCTCGACGAGATCGATCACGCCGGGCGGAGTGAACTTGCGCCCTAGATGATAGATGAAGTTTATGGCATCCGAGACCAGCGTTCCCGTCTGGCCGGGTTTCTGCCACGGTATGGAAGCCCGGTACAAATCAAAGCTCAGTTCGACCGATTCCTGTTCCAGGCGGAGCTGTTCGTACGATATCAGTTTCATGTTGGCGAGTATGCGCAAGGAGGAACAGAATACCTGTGGAACGGCGTCGGCGGGAAAGAGGCTGAGGGCGGAACTGTCGTCGCCCATCCAGACCAGTCCATCATGTTCCGTCGTCAGGCTGGTAAGTATCGAGAGGACGCTGGTTTTGAGGCGCGAGAAACGGATTTCACCCAATCTGATACGCAGGCCATCCGCGTCGTGCAGCCCCATGTGTACCAGGAGGAAATCGTATTCACGGTTCTCGACGAGAGCGTTCCAGCCGGGAAACAGGTTCAGGCGGGATCGGGAGCCGTGCGGATGCATGCCCGATGGCTCCTGGCGGGTGGAGAAGCGGGCCAGGATGCGCAGGCGCTCCTCGTTGACGAGGCCGTCCGGAGCGTCTCCGGGTATATAGTCAACGGCTCCCGCGTGAAAGAGCGAGGCGGGGTCT
>SPCK01000255.1 GCA_004525355.1 Spirochaetales bacterium | reverse complement strand
AGCCGCGAGTACCACGACCGGAGCACATCCCATGCGACCCTCCACCATCCGGGCCTTCGCCTTCATAGTTTCAGCCACATCGCTCGTCGCGATCGCCGGCGCCCAATACTCCCTGCATGCCGCTTCGCCGGCCGCCATACGATCATCCGCCGTATCGGGTGCCATACTCGGTGCGGCTGATGGATTGTACCGCGTCGACCAGTCGGGAACCGCCAGGAAACTCCTGGCCGGCACCGATGTCCGAAAGATCCTGAGGACCGGTGACGGGTGGTACCTTCTGTCCGGCTGGGGCGTGCTGTTCAGCCGCGACCTTGCCACATTCGAGAAACGCAACGCCGGGATACCGGTCAAAGTGCTCAAGACCTGGGACGGCAGCAGCAAAGGTTTCACGAGGGAAATCCAGGAAATCAAGGACCTGGAGATCGATCCGTACGACCCGCTTACCATGGTCGCCTGTACCAAAGACGCCGTCTACGTGACCCGCGACGGAGCGCTTTCATGGACTTCCATCCCCTCACCCGCCATTCAACCGGGACTCAAGGCCGTTGCGGTGACCAGTAAACCCGATGGGCTGGTTTTCGCGTCCCATCCGATCAAGGGGATGTTCTCCCGACCGCTGTCGGGGGGAGCCTGGAGGGAAATCGGCGGCGACTTGGGCAGGAGCGACCCCGGTACGGGACCGGACGAGATTTCCGACATCGTCGTCGAGGCTACCGATAGCGGAACCAACATATGGGCGGCCAATTCCTTCCTGCCTGGGCTATACCGCTATGATTTCCAGAAAAGATCCTTCGCCTCGGTATGGAAGGGCAGCGAGGACTTCGCCGCCTATGATTCACTCATGCCACGCAGGGACGGCCTGTACTTCGTCACCGACGGCGCGGTCATGCGGCAGGCGCGGCCGGGGACTGAGCCGGCAAGCGTATCGACCGAGAGAGCCGCGGTACTTGCGGCCGCGTCCCTTCTTTCGTCTCAATTGAACGCGCTCTGGATGGAAGGCAGCTCCGGCCAGCCGCTTGTCCTCTCCGAATTATGGCTGGTTTCCTTCAAAAGCGACAAGCCCTACCGGGCGGTCGCGGACGGCAGGCACGGCTTCTACCTGCAGACCGGATTCATGGTCAACGAGGAAAGTCGGGCCAAGTACGATGCGTTCATGACCGAGCGCAACCTGGACATGATAGTAGTCGACTTGAAGGACGACTTCGGCAGGCTCCGTTTCGAACCCAGGGATCCCCTGGTCAGATCGACGGGCCGATGGGTCAATCCGCTTGATGTCGAAGGCTTCGTTACCGAGATGAAGGCCAAGGGACGTTACCTGGTGGCGCGCATAGTCGTCTTCAAGGACAAACACCTGTACGAGAGCGCCGGGGGCGCCTACGCTGTCTGGGACGGCAAGGAAAACGCGCCCTGGAAGGGTTATATCGACGAGACCAGGGAACTACCGGTGCCGACGCCGCCCGGAGCCCCGCCTTCATCGGCTGCCCCGGCCACGACACTCGTGACGGAGAGAAAATATTTCGATGAATATTGGGTTGATCCGTACAGCGAGAAGGTGTGGGAGTACAACGTCGCCATAGCCAGGGAGATAATCGCACGGGGCTTCGACGAGGTGCAGTTCGATTATATCCGTTTCCCGACCGACGGCGTGAACCTCGGCGACGCGCGCTTCAGGTGGCGGGACCAGGGCATGGACATGGAAAGCGCTCTCATGTCCTACCTCGACTACGCACGCGACCACATAGCCGCTCCCATCAGCCTCGATATCTACGGAGCCAACGGCTGGTACCGCTCGGGGGTTCGGACCGGCCAGGACGTTGAACTGCTGTCACGGTACGTGGATGTCTTTTGCCCGATGTTCTATCCTTCGCACTTCGAGCAAGATTTCATGGCATTCGAGCCGGCAGTCTTGCGGCCCTACCGGATCTATCGCATCGGGACACTGCGGAATTCGTATATCTCCAGGAAGAAGACGGTCATACGGCCTTATGTACAGGCTTTTTTCCTGAACGTTCGCTATGACAGGCTTTTCTACAATCCCAACTACGTGAGCCTTCAGGTCAATGGGATCAGGGACGCCCGCAACGAGGGGCTGACTTTCTGGAACAACTCAGGACGCTACGAGGATATTCCCGTGCTCAAGACCGATCGGAACGGCAAGCTTACTGCGCGGCTATCGAATCGTAGCGTCATGGACTGACAAGCCGCCGGAGGGCTGCCATGCAGCGAGCCGGCGACCTGCCGATTCAGGCTCAGTATCCCAGGTTCTCGCCGACAACAATGACGGTAAAGTCGGACAGGGACGGCCGCTTGCGCAGGATCTGGTAAACCCGGCAGATACGCGTATCGCCGTCGCAATCCATGCAGGTTCCCGTCTTGACGCAGGGATTGGTCTTGTCCAGTCGTTTGTTGTTCATCGGCGAGGCGTACAGCTCGATTCGGGTAAAGGCCTCGTCCAGGTCGCGCACGAGCTTGTTGGCACCCATGATGACGACTGTCTTGACGGGACCGAAGGTAAGAGCCGCGACGCGGTTCCCGTTGCCGTCGACGTTGACGATCTCGCCTTCCAGGGTAACGGCGTTGGAGCCCGATACGAACAGGTCGCAGGTCAGCTGGCGCCGCAAAATGGTCAACTTGGCGTCCGGGGCCAGGCCTGGAACGTTATGATCCAGAATCTCGCATCCGGTCGCGGCGGCCACTTCCTGCAAGCCGAGCGTCTTGACCGTCATGGAGCCGCCGAACCCTACCGTAGCGCCCTTCTTGAAGAAGCTTGCCACCTTCTTCGCGGCTTCGGCCGCCGTCGCCACGTATTCCGCTTGAAATCCGTTCTTCTTGAGAGCCTTGACGGCAGCCTCGCCAAGTGCCGCCGCATGCCATGTATCGACTGGGTTCATATCTGCCTCCATTTTGCCGGCAGTGGGACTTGAACCCACACGTCCTTGCGGACAGCAGATTTTGAGTCTGCCGTGTATGCCATTTCACCATGCCGGCATATACATGGTTGTACTACGCTCGCCATATCGTCGTCAAGAACCGGGCCAGACTCCCGTTCCCGCACGAACTATCTTGCATGATCGCTTGCCTGTAGTTGATTTGCCGACTACACTATTCAATCATGGCAGGAGCGCCCGCAAAGACACCCGGAACTTTCATGCACAGCCTGAAGGAGCTTCTTACCGAAGCGACCAGACCGCCGCGCGCAGACACAGGACAGGCACTGGGATATTCGCAAGAACATGCAGTCTACGCAATCCTCATCGTCGTCTTCTTCACCGGGACGGTTTCACTGGCGCCACTTATCGTCGAGGCGCTGAAGACCCAGGTCCCTCCCATTCTCTATACCCGAGTAGCGATGATTATCGCTACGGGGCTGCTCCTGGGCGTAAAGGCAATCCCCAGGCGTTCGATGATCGCGGCTTTCTGCCTTTCCATCCTGGCTATCGGCGCATGGACCATGGCGTATACTGGATCCGTTGACGAAGGTATCGCCTGGCTCGTTGCCGCACCCCTTTTCACCGGCCTGCTTCTGGGAAGCGGCGCCGGACTGGGTGCGCTGGCTGTCGTGGCGGTCTTGCTGGGCTCTTTGTCTTTGCTGGCTCTGGAGCTGAAATTTCCCTGGGCCCAAACACCTGCGATCTTGAACGGCACCTATGTACCCTCTCTGTTCCTGGATGCCTTTCTACTGATCGCGATCGGCTTCATCACAAAGGCCGCCAAGCGGTCGACGGCCACCGCCGCGGCGGCCATGAACGCGAGCCTGGAAGCGGAGCGAATCCTGGGCGCTCAACAGACTAAGGCAAGGAACGCCGAGGATGCGCGCGTCGCGGCGGAAGACATAGCCCGCCGTCAGGAGGCCCTGTTCCACGGCCTGGTGGAACATAGCGCGGACATCGTATTGCTCCTGGACGCGGATGGAAGGGTGCGCATGTGCGGCCCGGCGGTTCTTCCCCTGGCTGGCTACGCCCCGGACGAATTCATCGGACACGATTTTTTTTCTTTCATACTCGAAGAACAGGCCTCCGACCAGCGAGCCATGTTCTCATCGAGCCTGGTAGCCGGGCTTCCGACGTTCT
>SPCK01000192.1 GCA_004525355.1 Spirochaetales bacterium | reverse complement strand
CCGGAAGCCTCTATGGTTACCTTGGCCGCCGCCGCGTTCGATGCCCATATCTTTGCCGCGTTGTTGGCGGTGACCGTAATCTGGTCACCTTTGTGATAATAGGCTTCCACTCGATCCTTGCGGTCGATCTCGTGCCTGAATAGTGCGTAGTTGCGGAAGGTCACGTTGAGTACGAAGGGATGCGGGCTGCGCTTGCCTTGGAACACGACCGACTGCTGTATGGATGGCCTGTCAGGAACGGAACCCAGGGCGTCGCCGGCAGCCGCGGTATCGACATCCGTTGCTACCTCGGTGGCGGTTGCGGACGCCAGTCCAAGTACTTCTGAGGCGCTGAAGCGAATCAAGGCCCCCTTGTCGGGCTGGTCCTTCTGAAAGTCCGAGATGAACGCTGTCAGTTCCGGACGATTGTCCTTGTCCAGGTCGATGCTTCCTTCTTCGCCCATCATGAAACGCATCGTGGCTACGGGCGATTCAATGGCGACGCGATCGCTGATCTGGCGTATGAGAAGAAGGTATTGATCGCCTTGATAGCGAATCAGGATGGAATCGCCCTCGTAGAACCGTTTTTCCAACTGTGGCTGGTTCAGCTCGTATTTAACAGGCGCCGGTCTGGCCAGCGCCGCGGCGCTGTTCCTGTCTGCGGAAGGAGAGAAAGAGAACAGTATCAACGAGGCAATGACGGCAACGATCAGCGCACCACCGGCGATGAACGGCCAGATCGGTATTTTTCTGGGTTTAAGCAATGCATCGAATGGTACAGGCTGTTCCTGGATCCGTATGCCCCGAAAACTCTGGATGATGGCCTGCGGATCGATGCTCAGGTATTCGGCGTAGTTCCTCAAGAAACCTACGATATAGGGATCGCCGGGGAAGACCGAAAAGTCCTCGTTCTCGATGGCGGCCAGATAGCGCTTGGCGATATTGGTATCGTCAGCCACTTGGTCAAGGGTCAATCCCTTCGTTTCGCGTACAGTCTTGAACTGTTCTCCAATGGCGTTCATCGTCGTACCTTCAGTTTTCTGTACTGAACAGGAAATTATTATAAACGTTCGCAGAAGCCGGCGAATCGTAGATGAATCGCGTGTCCGGTATGCCCTGGTTTATATGAAAGGCCGAAAAATCGTAGATGATGGTATCGCCTGCAAGGGTGACGCCTTCCATCTGGCGTATGAGGAGTCTTTGAGGATCTATCGAGAGGATGATGGTTCGATAGCCTTCCGCTACCGATTTTCTTGATAAATTCAATTTGATGACCAACTCGGGATCGCTGTCCGACAAGGCCACGGGAGCAGGCCCGGACTGATACGAAACGCTGTAATTCCTGCTCAGGAGCCGCAGCCCATCTCCGCTGGCAGCCGCCGCGCCGGTCGTGGTCGAGGTCTGCTGGTTCAGTACCGCTCTCAGCTCGGGTACGTATACCGTCAATGTCTGGCCGTTGTAAACGATGACCTGCTCGGCCGGCTGGGTAAAGTCCAGGCGCATCAGCGTCGGGGCCTTGTAGATTACTGTTCCGGACATGATCTGCTTGCCCGCGGTTACTGTAACTTGCGCCTCATAGTCCTGTATCGTCGAGTAGTTGCCCGAGACCTTGCCGAAGAATTGGTCGGCTGTCAGTATATCCTGCGCAAACGAGTCGGTCGCGACCAGGAGAAAAGCCAGCAGGACGAGGATGCATCGTGATCTCATTGCAGATTACCTACCGTATATGCGGAATCGTCATCATAGTACCCGCTCGGTCGAAAAATGGCAAGCCGACCGGTCGATCAGTCTTGTTGTACAAGGTGTCGTACCAGCCAGCGTACGCGGTCGTCGTTCAGGTTCAGGTTGACCCCGCACTCCGGGCAGACGAAACGGCCTTCCCTCAGGTCGGCGCTTCTGCAGCCCACGCAGAACGTCTTGCCGCAATTCGGACAGGACCCCGCGGGAGCCTCTGCGGGCGGTTCCCCGCGAAGTGTCGTGCGTGGCGCGTGCGGAACTGGCTTCGGGCATGTCCAGAGACGACCGCACGAGGCGCATGACAGCTCTTCGGTCGTTGCGGCCCGTATTGCGGATTGGATTCCAATCGCCTCGTCGGATGCCAGGCTCGAGAGTTCCTCGGCAATCTTGGCAGCTTCCTTGAAACGGTTCCGCATGAGGTACGATCGAGCCAGACGAGCCAGAACCGGTGCGTTCCGCGGTTCGTCCTGGAGGATCGTCCGATAGGCTGTTTCCGCCCGCATGGCATCGCCATACGTTTGCGCGACATCTCCCATCAGCATCATCGCGCGAGCATCCTGTCTGATCGACAGCGCCTTTCGCAGCGAGTCTTCGGCGTCGCTCCAGCGACCGAGCTCGATCCGGGCGCCTGCAAGGTTGGTCAGGTAATCGGGGAGGGCCGAATGGTGCTCGGGAGCGGCCCTCGCGTCCGCGGCCAGCGCGTACGCGCGCGCGAATTCCGCTTCGGCGGCTTCCAGTCTCCCTGCGGCCACGAGAATGTTGCCGCGTTGGTTGGCGGCGGCGGCGTCGGTTTCTGAAAACGACCCGAGCGCATCGAGGGCTTCATCGATGCGGCCCGAACCGGCCAAGGCGTGGGAAAGGTTGATCGCCGGTTCCGGAGCCTCGGGGAGAACGGCCGCGGCGAGGCGGAAGGCTTCGACAGCCCGATCCGTCCGCGCGGAAGCGAGAGCGGCCAGCCCTTCGAGATTCAGTATCCATCCGTCATCCGGCGCGCGCTCGAGCGCCGACTCGAGCGCATCGGAGAATTCATCGTCCTCGCGGCGACCCAGCAGAAACAGGGCCTCGGCGAGGCGGAAACGGTAGATTGGCGGCTCCGGGTCAAGGACCGTCGCCAGCCGGAATAGTTCCAGTGCTTTCTCCCGCTCGCCTCGGGAAGAGCGGATGAGTCCATAGAGCAAGGCGCAGGGCGCGTCGAGGCGCTTCTTCTTGTCCAAGGCGGCGAACAACCGTTCCGCGCCGGGTAGGTCGCCCCGTCCATAGGCCACGCGGGCGTCCAGGGAGTCAAGCAGGGTCGCGTCGTACTTCAACTCGCGAAGGCGCGTGGAACAGGCTCCCGCGTCGTTCCATGCTTGCTGTTGGAAAAACGATCGCGCCGCCTGAAGCCAGGCCGCTGCCGCGTCGGTCTTCCTTCCGGATTTTTCAAGGCTTTCGGCCAGGTTGAGTCGATAGATGGGCATCGACGGATCGGCATCGGCGGCGCTTCCGTATGCGGTTGCCGCTTCTTCCCAGGCGCCGAGGTTGAATTGCGCATGGCCAAGGAGATTTTGGAGACGCGGGCTGGCCGATACTCGCTCCGAATCCGCAAGCAGGGCTTCCTTGAGCGAGAGGTATCGGCCTTGAAGGTACATGAGATTGAAGTGTTCTTCCCTGGCCGGTTCGAAGTCAGGATCCGTGGCCAGGCAGGCCCCCAATAATGTTTCTGCCTCCTCGAACATGTTCATCCGTATAAGGCACTCCGCTTCCATGAAGATATCGGCGGGGCTGGCGTTGGAGCGCCTGGAGAGTTTTCGCGTGTGCAGCAGGGCGGGAAGCCAGGCTTCTGCTGAAAAAAGCCCTTCCGCAACCCTCCGGCGTTGATCGTCATCCGCGACCAGGACGCGGCCGTAGCGCGTAAAGTCGACCTCGACTTCTAATGGACGGGATTCCACGCGCAGGGACCGTAGCCTGAAGGAGGCAGCGGGAACATCGCCAAGCCGGGCCACGAAGGCCAGCCGCCCGGCTTCCACCGAATCGTCATCCGCCTCGAGCGCCCAACGGCCATTGGCGAGGATCAGGTAGCGCGAACCACGCATTACCACGGTAAGGACGATGGATCCGACTTCGGCGAGCCATGGACAGGCGATCCATGGCACGATCACCCGCGGTTCACCATTGAAAACGGCGTCAAGGCGCACTGATCCCTCTGCCGACACGAGAACGTACACGAACGAGGACTCGTCGGTCATGTGGAGCATAAGCCCGGCCGAGCCCGTCTCAGGCTTGTCAAACTCCGCTTCGACGGAGGCGTCAATATATCGGTACAGCTCCGCTTCCGACCAGGCAAAAAGATTTCCCTGCTTCAAGCGAAGTTCCAGGACTCCATTGGACAGGCAGGCGGTATAGCGCCCGTCGTCCAAAAGTACGAAGCGGCACCGTTCCTCGGATGAAAAATCCGCGCGCCACAACTCTTCTGCGACTGAGCCCGGCTGTGGGGGCGGGGATTTCTTCTTGAAAAGGGATCGAACGAAACTGATCATCGGTCCAATAGTACCCGGGGCATTGCGCTTGGGCAAGCTCCGGTATTGGTACCTTATTGGAGCTACCGTGCGTATTTGACTTATTATACGTGCGCGATTGTTGAAGGCTGGCCTTGAGCGACGTATACTTGGGGGTAACGAGGCGTACCGTCTGCCCTAACGCCATCGCCGGGGGAGCCATGAAGAGATTAGCCATGATTGGCCTTGCGCTGATTCTCGCAGCGGCGTCGTTTTCCTGTTCGGGGAAAGCCACCGACTCAGCCATACCAGCCCAACGGGCAGGCGTCGTTGCCAATCCTTCGGAAACGCCCATCCCGCAGGTCTCGTTCAGTGCTTCGGCGATTTATGTCGAAGGTTTCGTCGAGCGAGGCCGGGAAGGCTCCTGGCTGACCCTTGAGATCGGCGACAGTATCGAAGCGGATGACAGTATCCGTACCGGACCCGACGGATCATGCGAGATACAGTTCGGTTCGAGCGCGGCTCTGCGCATCCAGCCTTCGACTCTCTTTATCGTGAATGCGATTGCACTCTCCAGCGCGACATCCCAGGTTCAGGGCAGCCTTGCCATCGGCACGGTCCTGAACAAGGTCAGCAAGTTATCCGGCAACGATTCCTATACCAT
>SPCK01000154.1 GCA_004525355.1 Spirochaetales bacterium | reverse complement strand
GCTCGTGGCGCACAATGCACCCTTTGATCTCGGTTTCCTGGCAGCCGAGTGCGAACGCGCGGGCATTGAAATCCCGGCCAATCCGGCGTATGATACTATCAGGCTCGCGAGGACCGCCGTGCCGCAGCTGCCAAGCTACGCCTTGGGGTCGCTGGCGTCTTCCTTCGGCATCGGACAGAAGGACGCTCATCGTGGCGCTGACGATGCTCGTGTGTGCATGGAACTGTTTACGCGTTGCATCGCCGTGCTTTTCGGAAATGAATAATTATTCGACAATATTGTCGAATTCGACATTTTTGTCGGTATAAAATCTGCATCTCCCCCTAAGTTGTTCCACTAAATCAAATCAGATATTTTCATCGCAAACCTAATTCTTTTTTTTGAAAGGAATTAGGTTCGCAATATTATTTCCAATATATTCGGAATTATTGGCTGCTAGGCACGGTTCTTGCCGATATATCGATAGGAGATACCTGTATCGATGTACGAAACAGGTCGCTCGCAGACGGTGAAATATGCGTAGAGTGGCTGCTTTCCGTCCATAGGAATTCACGCCCATCCGGTTTGTATAAAAGTTCGGCTTCCATGGAATGACGGCAATGACAGCCGGGAAGCCATATATACCAGGACAGTACCGGGACGCCCCGGATGTCACAAATCGTCACCGATGACGAGGAGGACAGCATGGTCAGGAAAAAACTTCCGAGCCGCCGCATGAATAGGTTGACTCTGGGAGCCCTCGCGGCTCTATCGATATTGACTCTTTCAACCTGCAAGGGGCCATTGTTTGGTCTTGGCGGAGCGGTCGACCTCGAGGCGCCTCGCTCGATCAGCGTGAGCCCGGGCACCGGATCATTCCGTTCCGGCATCATCACGTTTTCCGGCGTTGCCTCCGATGCCTATGGCCTTGCCAGCGCCGAACTGCGCATTCTGGACAAGTTGACGGGAGCGGAACTCGCAAAACTGAGTGCCACCGTATCCAATAACACATGGACGACGGGAAACGTCGATACGGCCCAGTTTCCCGATGGTCTGTATAACATCGCGGTTACGCTGAAGGACGCACGCGGCAATACCACCGAGGATCGCGTTCTTATCGGATTCGATAATCGAGCGCCGACCGTTCTCATTGAAGAGCCGCTGGACTTGAGCGCGGAATACAACGGCATCATCCATATATCCGGCCAGGCCTACGACTCCCTCTCGGCTGTCACCAACGTAAACGTCGCCTTGTTCCGCATTGGCGAGACGACGCCGCTCTTTTCTGCCGATTCGGCTACCCTACCCAAGTGGGACGTCATATTCGACGCGTCCAATCCCGCGTATGCCCCGCTGAATTCCGAAGACCTGGTTCTCGTCGCGACCGCCACCGACGAGGGCGGCAACACCAATGCCTATCAATACGAATACAGGCCCTTGGTCGCCGATGAAAATAGCGGCAATCCCATAACGGCCTCCCAGCTGGATCAGCTCGACGCCAAACCCAACGATACCGATACCATCGTCGGGCTCGATTTCGACAAGGGAACCCTCGTTTCCTACCGTATGGACACCGCCGACGGGACAGCGTCGACCCCGACGCTCCTCAAGGTGAACGTAAACAGCGACCTGCCGACCTTCACCTTCGTGACGCCCGGTGAAACCTGCACCACAGAATTGCTGGCTGAACGATATGCGGGAGGCACCAAGGCCAATGGCACCGTGAGGGACGACGACCTCAACGTCACTGATATGACCGTACAGTATCGATACGTCCTCTCTCCGGGGGACATTACTTCTGCCTCATGGAGTTCCGCCACCGTCGAAGGCAATCCCGGGTACGAGCAGCGCTGGAGCTTCAGCCTGCCTGGCGCCAACGGTGTTTACAAGATTCAGCTTCAGGCCCAGGATACCGGAAGCGCCAACGGCATCTCAGGTGAACGCTACGTTATCATCGACGACGGGCGCCCGCTGGTGAACATCGATACCAATGACCCCGTGGCCTGGAACCTGTATTACGGCAAGGACCAGACCATCCTGGTCAGCGGGTCGGCCAACCGCGACGGCGCGGGCAATTCGATCGACCAGGTCATGATACAGGTCGGCTCAGGCGCCTGGGTCGATATCACCGCATCATCCAGCGACATCGGAACCAACACCGCCACCTGGTCCAGCTACCCACTCTCGCTCACCGGCCTTACCGGCGGGCAGACCCAGGTTCGCATAAAGGCCATGGACAACTTTGGCGTATGGGGACAGAGCGAAGTGCTCATCATCATGGACGTCGATGCGCCCATCGTGACCATCACCGATCCCGGAAGCAATCTCAACGGTACGGTTACCCTGCGCGGCACCGCCGAAGACGGCGCCGGTGACGCGTTCATCACCGTGCTTCAGAAAGTTGAAGCCAAGATCGACTCCGGCGTCTACGCTCCGATCACGGGGACCTATGCATGGTCCTGGGCTGTCAATACCCAGAACTTCCTGGACGGCGGGCACACCGTGTGGATCAAGGCCTATGATACCGCCGGTAATATAACCGAAACGAGCCGTGCACTGACCGTGCTCCAGAGTATGGACAAGCCCACAGTCGCCGTCAATAATCTGGTCGCAGGCAACGTGGTCGGCGGTACATTCATCATTTCGGGCACAGCAAGCGACGACGACGGCATGGCATCCGCAACAAGCGCCGTCCAGATGAAGATCGAGATCGAGGCTACACCGGGCGTCTGGACCACCCAGCAGGACTGGACGGACGTCACCAACAAGGTAGGATCCTCGACAAGCCTGTCCTGGACCCAACCCCTTCCCAGCCTTTCCAGCGGTAGCTACCGCATAAGCGTACGCGCCCGCGACCTTAACTCGGCCATCGGCGACTTCGGCTCGGTCACCTTGCCGCAGGTCAATTATTGGAACGAAACCGCTACAATCGCCTTCTCCGTGGACAATGACGTGCCCGTGGTCAACCAGACTGGTTTCTCGCCGACCACTGGTTCGTACGTCAATGATGACTTTACGCTTACCGGCACAATAACCGAAGACAAGAGTCTCGCTTCGGTCAGCGTATTCATCAACGGCGTCGAGCAGGGAGCGGGGAGCGCCATCATCGGCGGTACCGTTCCGAATTTTACATTCAGTTTCGATGTCGACAAGACGTGGCTCACCGGCGTGGGCGGATCAAACTCGATTCGAGTGGACGCCACGGACAACTCAAGTCCGGCCAAGACCGGCTCGGGCACCGTGCAGATCATCTATGACAATACAGCGCCCCAAGCCGTGTACTTGACCCCCGACGATGGGTCCACCGTGAACGGCACCTTGAGCGTAAGCGGTACGGCCAGCGACGACAATCAGGTCGCCTCGCTGTACTATGCGGTCGCCAAGGCCGCCGACCCCGTCCCCGCGTTCGACGGCGGCTACACGCTGCTGGTCAACCAGAAATACGCGTTCAATTTTACTGTGGACACGACCTTCCTGACCGACGATACCGCCTACAAGATATACCTGGTGGCGAAAGACGGCGCAGGCAACGATATGGCAACCGCACCCGCCACACCGCAAGTCCTGAACGTGGCCGTTGACCAGGATTCCGACCGACCCATCATCAAGCTGTCCAACATCGACCCGGACGGGCTTCCCGAGCTTTCCACGCTCAAGATGTCCAATACGGTATTCGGCAGCGTCAGCGATGACGACGGAACCATCACCGCCTTTGCGATCAGCGAGGACGGAACCATCTGGAACCCCGTGCCCCTGAGCGGAGGTACGTTCAGCTATAACTCCTCCGCGGGCGACGGAACCAAGACCCTCTACTTCAAGGTGACCGATAAAATCGGCAAGGTGTTCGCGACGAACAGTGTGGCTAGCGCCGACAAGCCTCGCGTCGAGAACGGCGCAATAGGCGTCTATATAGAAAGCACGGTTTCATACAAGGTCGACACCAACTTTCCCGACGTGTTCTCAACCGTCAGCGTCGACAGGAGCGCCCCGCTTGACATGGCAGACCTGGTCGACCTGACCACCAACCTGCCCTTCGGCGGCGCGGGCACCGGCCAGTTCAGGATTCGCGTCCTTGCCACTGACGCCAGTGGCATCAGCAGCGTAACCGTGGCGGTTCCCGGTGCTGCGGGCTCGCCCTTCACGGCCCTGGCCAACGGCACCGAGATCCAGGGCGCCACGACTTTTACCCGGTACGATACGGATATCCTTACCCCGATAGACGTGACCAGCGGCATCGACGACGGCGGCCTTGCTGTCACCATCGAGGTGACGGACGGCTCGGAGCTCAAGTCCACGGTGATACGCTCCATACTCGTGGACAACTCCGCTCCCTCCTACAGCGTCACCACGCCCGCCCACAACGAGGTCATCAACGGCGATATAACCGTAAAGGGCACGGCACTGGACCAGACCGCGGGCCTCAAATCGGTGGAATACAAACTCGGCTATAACTACGCCTCGGAATCGTGGGCCCCAGTCGGCGGAAGCATATACAGTTGGGAAATCGATCTGACCGGAGCCAATAAATCAGACCTGTTCGCCGGGAAAGCTATAAGCTCGGTCGACGTGGGCACCAATACCTTGACGAGCGCCGGCCATGGTTTTGCCATCGACACCCAGGTATACTTCAGCGCGACCAGCCTGCCGGGCGGCATCCTGAGCAATGCCACGTACTACGTCGTTTACCAGACCGCCAACGATTTTAGAGTATCCACTACCCTGGGCGGAGCGGCAGTCGACGTCACGACCGGAGGCACGGAAGTCTTCGTGAGCGCCGAGTCAAAGGACCCGGACAACGACCAGATATGGGACTTCCCGATATTTATACGCGCCGTTGACAACGCCGGCAACGAGAAGATCACCACGCCTGGCGACTACATGGTCAGGCTCGATCCGGGCGGCGACAGGCCTCGCGTCACGATTTCCTACCCGGACGAACCCAATAAGACCCTGGGCGGCACGATCCGCGTCTACGGCCTCGCTACGGACGACGACGCGGTGGACTCCGTCTACATGATGGTCGACGTCAACAACGACAGCCTGTTCAACGCGGCGGACATCGATACCGAGCTGGTCGACTGGTACAACGGGGGCCTGGGACAGCAGGTCAACGGCTCGGCAAACTGGTATCGCACCATCAACTCGGCTGGCGAGTTCAATCCGGAGGTCGGCACCCGTACCATTTCCATCAAACTACGCGCCAGGGACATCTATGGCACCTACGGGGCCTGGACACCCGCCCAGCCCATCATCATCGACAAGAACGTACCGCAATTCGGATCCCAGAGCGCCATCGCCATCGACCCGGACGCGACGGCCGGCAACGGCAACGAGCTGGCCTACTCCGTCGGCATGTACGTTAACGGTACCACCGTCTACCTGCGCGGCTCCGTTACCGACGACGGCGGCATTACGGACATCCAGGTCTCGGGCGCCATCACCGGGTCCCTCACGGGCAATCCGACATGGTTCAGCGCGGGCTATGCTGGCACTGGCTACGACATGGCCATTCCCATAAGCCTACCCGCAGGCACTTCCGGTTCCAGGCAGTTTACGCTCACCGCCTACGACAATAGCGCCACGCCACGGGAAAGTGTCTATGAAGTACGATTCAACTACGACAACGAGGCGCCGATAGCGGCCTTGAACGTCGTGGCGAGTCCGCCGGAGGTGGTTCAGAGCAACGGCTGGTACAAGATAAAGGGAACGGCCGAGGACATAGGGTCAGACGTTGACCGC
>SPCK01000365.1 GCA_004525355.1 Spirochaetales bacterium | reverse complement strand
CTTGTACATATCATTGAAGCCTGTGATCAAGCCGCGAGGATCCGTGTAGAAGACGGGGAAGGGAATCGTGTCCAGAAGGTATCGCATGAACGAGCTGGTATGCAGGGCATCGCGTTCCGTCTTTTTCATTGCGCTCACGTTCGTAGACGCTCCGATAATCAATTCCACCCTGCCGCTTTCATCCTTCACCGGAATGAGTCGGGTCTGCCACCATGTCGTCTTGCCGAATATCTGTAATTCTTCTTCGTATTCGATTTTTTTCTCAAGCTGAAGGCATTTACGGTAATTCGATTCAACGGCATTCGCGGTCGCGCGATCAAGGAACTCGTGGGTGGTCTTGCCTACGACCAGTTTTGAACTTAGGCCGGTCATTCGCTCGTGGGCTGGATTGACGCCGAGGAAAACGAGCCTATCATCAGGCGTCACCTTGATCAGGAAGATCGCGGAATCGATATACTCATAGATCGCGAATAGTAGATTGGTGTCGAAATCCGAGATGTCGACAGGGATGGTCATTGAAGCCTCCGTCCCAAGAATATGGGTGGGGTGTTGCTCGGTCAAGTTCGATACCAATGCGATCTCGTGCTGGCACATGCCTCTTAACCGGCTTGGGCCACACGGCACCGGTCATCTTCCTTGACTGATACCAGTTACCGGTATATAAATGAAAAGCTAACGGACTCATGGACTCATCCGGTGTCCGTAGACTATTCATGAAGGAGGATCTATGGCTTCAGGATGCAAGTACGGCACCCACCGCGTCATCGAACCAGTGGGCGCCATGCCGCAGACCGCGCAACGCATCGACAACGACATGTCGAAGCTCTATGACAACGAGATACTGCTCGATGTCATCGCGCTCAACGTGGACTCGGCCAGCTTTACGCAGATCGAGGAGGAAGCGGGGCACGACGTCGACAAGATCGGCAAGAAGATCATGTCCATCGTCGCCGAACGCGGCAAGCAGCAGAACCCCGTAACGGGCTCGGGCGGCATGTTCATCGGCACGGTCGCGAAGATCGGATCGGCCCTGAAGGACCGCGACCTCAAGGTGGGCGACAAGATCGCAAGCCTCGTGTCGCTGTCGCTGACCCCGCTCAAGATCAACAAGATTCTCAAGGTGATGCCCGAAGTGGACCGCGTCCTGATCGACGGACAGGCAATCCTCTTCGAGAGCGGCATCTACGCCAAGCTCCCCGAAGACATGGACGAAGGACTGGCACTGGCTGCCCTCGACATCGCGGGCGCTCCTGCTCAGACCGCCAAGCTGGTCAAACCTGGCGACAGCGTACTCATCCTGGGCGCTGGCGGCAAGTCGGGTCTCATGTGCTGTTACGAGGCCATGAAGCGCGTCGGACCGACCGGCAAGGTCATCGCGAATATCCGCCGTGAAAAGTACATCAAGCCACTGCGCGAGATGCACCTGTGTCACGAGATCGTGATGGCAGACGCCGGCAAGCCGATCGACATGCTCGATGCGGTGCTCAAGGCCAACAACGGCAAGGAAGTCGACATCGTCATCAACTGCGTCAACATCCCGGGTACCGAGATGGCAAGTATCCTGCCGGTACGCGACAATGGCATCGTGTACTTTTTCAGCATGGCCACGAGCTTTACCCGCGCGGCGCTTGGCGCCGAGGGCATCGGCAAGGACGTGCTCATGATCATCGGTAACGGTTATACCAAGGACCATGCCGAGATCACCCTTTGGGAGCTTCGCGAGAACGCCCAGCTGCGCAAGTATTTTGAAGAGCAGTACGTAAAGTAAAAAGATTCCGAGGCGGCATGCAGGCCTTGATGGCCGATTCCGCGAGATTTTAGCCGGGTTTGGAAGTACGGCGAGCCGGTCCGCGATGAGCGCGGATTTTCCGGCGGGGGCAGTCCGACTTCCGATCGCGAAAGGTCGTCCGTCGTCCATTCGCGGTAGGGCACGGCGAAGTAAAAGTGAGAAGACGGGAAACCGTCTCTCGCCCCGGGGGCTCCCCGTCCCCGGCGCGGCGAGCGAACGCGGCTCTGTATCCCTTGAGACGAGCGTTTGCAAACCGGAACAGGTGCGGGCCGGACGTTGATCCGGCTGGATGGACGAGACCATCCGTCACCATGCCCTTGCAAGGAAGAAAACTATGGCGAGAGAATATCCCAAGCTCAAGTTGGACAAGTCCATGGCTATGTTCGAGGAAGCCCAGCGGCTGTCCCCCGGCGGCGTCATGGGCATACGCAGGCCCTACAATTTCATCCAAGGCGAATATCCGATCTTCATTGATCGCGGCTACGGCGGTCATATCATCGATGTCGATGGCAACGATTACATCGACATGCTCTGTGCGTACGGCCCGATCATCCTCGGTTACGACGAGAAGGAGATCAACGACGCGGTCAAGAAGCAAATAGACGAGCGCGGATTCTGCTTCAGCCTCGTCCAACCGGCCCAGAACCAGCTGGAGCAGGCCGTCATCGATATGGTGCCCTGCGCCGAGCAGGTCATCCCGGTCAAGACCGGCTCCGATGCTACCACGCTCGCGGTACGCATCGCGCGCGGCTACACGGACCGGTCCGTCATACTGCGCTGCGGATACCACGGCTGGCACGACTGGTGCGTCGAGAACCACGGTGGCGTTCCTGAAGAAACGCTTGCCCTGACCGACGAGTTTGAGTACGGCGATATACAATATCTCGAGGAAAAATTGCAGAAACACGCGGGCAAGGTCGCCTGCGTCATCATAACGCCCGTGGGTCATCCCCTGGCCAAGCCCGTGCAGGCTCCACCCGCCGGATACCTCGAGGCCGTCAAGGACTTGACGCACAAGCACGGAGCGGTCCTGATATTCGACGAGATACGCACCGGCTTCCGCGCGGCGCTCGGCGGCGCCCAGGAACGCTACGGCGTCACTCCGGACTTGGGTACATTCGGCAAGGCCATGGCCAACGGCTACGCGATCTCCTGCGTGGCGGGCAAGCGCGAGATCATGAGCGTCTGCGAGAAGAAGGTGTTCATCAGCTCGACTTTCTTTCCCAACAGCCT